>NZ_JBVCPH010000007.1:0-246239 GCF_057456235.1 Photobacterium sp.
GTTGAAGCATAAATTGACTGTGCCAATATCATTCCTCTGCAGGAATCATACTGTTCGGTCACTCAGTTCATTGATAAATCTTTCGACTTAACTTTTTCACGAGTGCCCACACAGATTGCATGGTCAAATTGTTAAAGAACAAACTTAACTAGGAAGCTAATACAATTCAGTATCGCACTCCATCATTAAGTGGACGGTCATTCTAGCGAATTAAGTTAACGTGTCAAACACTTTTTAAAACTTAATTTTCACTGGACTTTCATCCTACCGAAGGCTTGCAAACTTCTTATAAGAAGAAGGCGCTATCCGTATCGGTGAGGCGGCATTATAGGGGGTCATTTGACATTGGCAAGGGAAAATATAAAAATAAACACCAAGTGACCGAATAGCAACCATATAACGACTTTTAGGCTACTTTAACAACAATAGCCTACAGAGATCATTACCTCCGTCTTTTACACGACGGTAAGAGTCAATTTCTACTGTGTGATAGTATTGATCATAATTGATCGTGTTACAGCAAAATAATGTAGGACGGTATAGCACACAAAGCGAAGGGCTCACCAAGTCTTCATACTCTAAATATGGTCTGATTAAACTTGCTGATTTCGTTTCTAAATGATCTGTATATTCTGAATATATACACGGACAGGTGGATATTTCCGCTCAATATTATGAATGGTTTCAATTGTTGGCCATTGGAAATAATATGTCAGGATATTCAGGAAAAAAAAAGCCGAGTCTAAGACTCGGCTTTTTTAATTTAACGCGCTTTTGCTTATTCAGCAGCAGCTTCTTCCTGTGCTTCAGGACGATCTACAAGCTCGATGAAAGCCATTGGGGCTTTATCGCCAGTACGGAAACCGCATTTCATAATGCGAGTGTAACCACCTGGACGCTTAGTGAAGCGTGGACCTAATTCGTTAAATAGTTTCGCTACCACTTCGTTATCACGAGTGCGTGCGAATGCAAGACGACGGTTAGCAACACTGTCTGTCTTAGCTAGGGTAATCAATGGCTCAATTACGCGACGTAGCTCTTTTGCTTTTGGCAAGGTAGTCTTGATAATTTCGTGACGTACCAGAGAGCTAGCCATGTTGCTGAACATCGCTTTACGATGACTGCTGTTGCGGTTGAGTTGACGACCACTCTTACGATGGCGCATGACCTAATCCTTCTAACTAGATATCAGTAACTATTAATCTTCAGCGATTGATGCTGGCGGCCAGTTTTCAAGGCGCATGCCCAGAGAAAGACCACGCGATGCCAGCACGTCTTTGATTTCAGTCAAAGACTTCTTACCAAGGTTTGGCGTTTTAAGAAGCTCAACCTCAGTACGCTGAACAAGATCACCGATGTAATGGATCGCTTCTGCTTTCAAACAGTTAGCAGAGCGAACAGTTAGTTCAAGATCGTCTACAGGACGCAGTAGGATCGGATCGAACTCTGGCTTCTCTTCTTTCTCTTCAGGAACTCGTACATCACGAAGATCTACGAATGCATCCAGTTGTTCAGCAAGAATAGTTGCTGCACGACGGATAGCTTCCTCAGGATCAAGCGTACCGTTAGTTTCCATATCTATCACAAGCTTATCAAGATCAGTACGCTGTTCAACACGTGCTGCCTCTACGGCGTATGAGATACGGTCCACAGGGCTGTAAGTTGCATCAACTAACAGACGACCAATTGGACGCTCGTCTTCTTCAGTGTGAATTCGAGCAGAAGCCGGTACATAGCCACGACCACGTTCTACCTTGATGCGCATGCTAATTTCAGCATTGTCATCAGTTAGGTGGCAGATTACGTGCTCTGGGTTCGCAATCTCAACATCACCATCATGGGTGATGTCACCTGCAACAACAGGGCCTGCACCAGATTTGTTCAGAGTAAGGATAACTTCATCTTTACCCTCAACCTTAACGGCTAGACCTTTAAGGTTTAAAAGGATTTCGAGAACATCTTCCTGAACTCCCTCTTTGGTGCTGTACTCATGTAACACACCGTCGATTTCAACTTCACTTACAGCACAACCTGGCATTGAAGATAATAAAATGCGACGAAGAGCGTTACCTAGAGTGTGGCCAAAACCACGCTCTAGTGGCTCTAGAGTTACTTTTGCATGCGTCGAGCTAACTTGTTCGATATCAACAAGACGCGGCTTAAGAAATTCTGTTACAGAACCCTGCATTGTGTCCTCTCTTAACTATAGCCTTACTTAGAGTAAAGCTCGACGATCAGGTGTTCGTTGATGTCGGCAGACAAATCAGAACGTTCTGGAAGACGTTTGAACGTACCTTCCAGTTTGCTGCTGTCTACTTCGACCCAAGTCGGTAGTTCACGCTGAGTAGCAACTTCAAGAGCTGCTTTAATGCGTGCTTGGTTCTTAGCTTTCTCACGAATGCTAACAACGTCGTTTGCCGCTACCTTGAAAGAAGGAACGTTTACGACTGTACCGTTAACTAGGATCGCTTTGTGGCTTACCAACTGACGTGATTCAGCGCGTGTAGCACCAAAACCCATGCGGTAAACAACATTATCAAGACGACCTTCAAGAAGCTGAAGCAGGTTTTCACCTGTGTTGCCTTTAAGGCGTGCAGCTGCTTTATAGTAGTTACGGAATTGTTTTTCTAATACGCCATATGTACGACGAACTTTCTGCTTCTCACGAAGCTGAACACCGTAGTCAGACAGACGACCACGACGAGCACCATGTTGGCCCGGCGCGTTATCAATTTTACACTTGGTATCAATCGCACGTACGCCTGACTTAAGGAATAAGTCAGTGCCTTCGCGACGGCTAAGCTTCAGCTTAGGACCCAAATATCTTGCCATGTTCTTTCTCCAATATTCCTAGAAACGTTATACGCGACGTTTCTTAGGTGGACGACAACCGTTATGAGGGATCGGAGTCGCATCAACAATGTTAGTGATACGGAAACCCGCTGCATTTAATGCACGGATTGTAGACTCACGACCAGGACCAGGTCCCTTAACCATAACTTCCAGGTTCTTAACGCCATATTCTTTGGCCATTTCACCACAACGCTCAGCAGCAACCTGTGCAGCGAACGGAGTAGATTTACGAGAACCGCGGAAACCTGAACCACCTGCAGTAGCCCAAGAAAGAGCATTACCTTGACGGTCTGTAATGGTTACGATTGTGTTATTAAAAGAAGCATGGATGTGCGCTACGCCATCAGCTACTTGCTTGCGTACGCGCTTACGAGCGCGAGTTGGTTGCTTTGCCATTGTACTCTACCTTATCCGATTATTTTTTGATCGGCTTGCGCGGACCTTTACGGGTACGTGCGTTGGTTTTAGTACGCTGTCCACGTAGAGGTAGACTGCGACGGTGACGGATTCCACGGTAACAACCAAGGTCCATAAGACGCTTGATGTTCATAGAAACTTCACGACGTAGATCACCTTCTACTGTGTATTTAGCTACACCATCACGCAGTAGATCGATCTGTTCTTCAGATAATTCGCTGATCTTAACATCTTCAGCAATACCCGCTTCAGCTAAAACAGCCTTCGAACGAGTTTTACCAATTCCGTAAATCGCAGTAAGTGCGATTACAGAGTGTTTCTGATCAGGAATGTTAATGCCTGCAATACGGGCCACTATTCACTCCTAGTACTTTACAAGAATAACCACTGCAGAGCCCGTTTAGGATACGCAGTGGTGGTACAATTCTTTTGCACACACAAAAGATTGGTTGGCTAATTTAGCCAACCTACCTTCAATTTGCAAGAAATATTTCTGCTAATTAGCCTTGGCGCTGTTTATGCTTAGGCTCAACGCAAATTACACGCACAACACCGTTGCGCTTGATAACTTTGCAGTTGCGGCAGATTTTCTTAACGGAAGCACGAACTTTCATTGCTAAACTCCGTAAATGGATGATCTTAACGGCCATAGCCTTTAAGATTAGCCTTTTTCAATACTGACTCATATTGTTGAGACATCATATGTGTCTGAACTTGAGCCATGAAGTCCATGATTACAACGACTACGATAAGTAGTGATGTACCGCCAAAATAGAAGCGGACATTCCATGCAATCATCATGAACTCGGGGATCAGACAAATAAAGGTAATATACAACGCACCCGCTAGGGTTAAACGTGTCATCACTTTATCAATATACTTCGAGGTCTGTTCACCCGGGCGAATACCAGGTACGAATGCACCAGACTTCTTCAAGTTATCAGCTGTCTCGCGAGGGTTAAACACCAACGCGGTATAGAAGAAACAGAAGAAAATAATCGCAGTCGCATAAAGCATTACATAAAGCGGCTGACCTGGGCTTAGTGCAAGTGAAATATCACTTAACCAACCTAGGTTTTCGTTCTGACCAAACCACTGAGCCAGTGTGCCTGGAAACAGAATAATGCTTGATGCAAAAATCGCTGGAATTACCCCTGCCATATTAATTTTCAATGGCAAGTGAGTGCTTTGCGCGGCAAAAACACGACGGCCTTGCTGACGCTTGGCATAGTTAACGACGATACGACGCTGACCACGCTCCATAAACACTACGAAATAAATCACAGCGAAAGAAATTACTGCAATTAACAGTAGAAGAAGTACGTGCAATTCACCTTGACGTGCTTGCTCTACGGTCTGTCCAATAGCCGGTGGCAAACCTGCAACGATACCAGTGAAAATAATCACCGATATACCATTACCAATGCCGCGTTCTGTAATTTGCTCACCTAACCACATTAAGAACATGGTACCAGTAACCAAACTCACAACTGCAACAAAGTAGAATCCAAGGCCCGGATTAATGACCAGGCCAGGGATCATACTTGGTAACCCCGTCGCAATACCAATTGCTTGGAAGGTTGCCAAAACAAGCGTGCCGTAGCGAGTGTACTGGCTGATCTTACGACGACCAGATTCACCCTCTTTCTTCAATTCGGCCAAGGCCGGATGAACTACCGTTAGCAGTTGGACAATAATAGAAGCCGAAATATACGGCATAATGCCCAACGCTAAGATAGAAGCACGCTCAAGTGCACCACCAGAGAACATGTTAAACAGTTCAATGACGGTACCCTTTTGCTGTTCGAACAGATCGGCAAGTACAGCAGCGTCAATACCAGGAATAGGCACAAAAGAGCCTGCTCGGAAAATCAAGATAGCACCTAATACGAATAAAAGGCGAGTCTTAAGCTCTGCTAGGCCACCTTGTGCGCTACGAAAATCTTGTCCTGGTTGTTTAGCCATCTGTACCTCATCCTCGAGTTAATTATTCCTCGATTTTACCGCCGGCAGCTTCGATTGCAGCTTTAGCGCCTTTAGTCACGCGAAGACCTTTAACTGTCACTGAACGTGCAATTTCACCAGAAAGAACAATTTTTACAAATTTAATGTTCTTAGTGATAATGTTTGCATCTTTCAATGTAGCTAGATCAATCACGTCACCTTCAAGTTTCGCTAGTTCTGCTAGACGAACTTCAGCTGTTACCAAGCTCTTACGAGAAGTAAAACCGAATTTTGGTAGACGCTGTTTCAAAGGCATTTGACCGCCTTCAAAGCCTGGACGCACAGAACCACCTGAACGTGATTTCTGACCTTTGTGACCACGGCCACAAGTTTTGCCCAGACCAGAACCGATACCACGACCTACGCGCTTCGCAGAAGGCTTAGAACCCGCAGCCGGTGATAGAGTATTCAAACGCATTCTGATTACTCCTCAATTTTAACCATGTAGTGAACTTTGTTGATCATGCCGCGTACGCAGGCAGTATCTTCAAGCTCAACAGTGTGGTTGATACGACGAAGGCCTAAGCCACGCAAAGATGCTTTATGCTTCGGTAAACGACCGATAGAGCTCTTTGTCTGTGTTACTTTAATTGTCTTAGCCATGTCTATCACTCCAGAATTTCTTTAACAGAAAGACCACGCTTCGCAGCGATCATTTCTGGAGAGTTCATACCACTCAAACCATCAATTGTTGCGCGAACAACGTTGATTGGGTTTGTAGAACCGTATGCTTTAGCTAGTACGTTACGGATACCCGCAACCTCTAGCACTGCACGCATAGCACCACCGGCGATGATACCTGTACCTTCTGATGCAGGTTGCATATACACTTTAGAACCAGTGTGGCGACCTTTAACAGCGTGGTGTAGAGTACCGTCGTTAAGCGCGACAGTAACCATGTTACGGCGTGCTTTTTCCATTGATTTTTGGATTGCAGCAGGTACTTCACGTGCCTTACCGTAACCAAAACCGATGCGACCGTTACCGTCACCAACTACTGTTAGTGCAGTAAAGCTGAAAATGCGTCCGCCTTTAACCGTCTTTGATACACGGTTAACAGCGATCAGCTTTTCATGCAAATCTGATTGTGTTTTTTCGTTAGCCATCTTCCGCCTACCTTAGAATTTCAGACCAGCTTCACGAGCAGCTTCTGCTAGTGCAGCTACACGGCCGTGGTATTGGAAACCAGAACGATCGAATGCAACGCTAGAGACGCCTTTTTCAATCGCGCGCTCAGCAATAGCTTTACCTACAGCTGAAGCAGCGTCTTTGTTACCGGTGCTCTTAACTTGCTCACGGATCGCTTTTTCTACGGTAGAAGCTGAAGCGATAACCTCAGAGCCATTCGGGGCGATTACCTGAGCATACACGTGACGTGGAGTACGGTGTATAACCAGACGAGTCGCGCCAAGTTCAGCAATCTTACGACGTGCACGGGTCGCACGACGGATACGAGAAACTTTCTTATCCATAGTGTTACCTTACTTCTTCTTAGCTTCTTTAGTACGCACGACTTCGTCGGCGTAACGAACACCTTTGCCTTTATAAGGCTCAGGGCTACGGTAAGCGCGAATTTCAGCCGCTACCTGACCAACAATCTGCTTATCGGTACCCGTAAGTACGATTTCAGTTTGTGAAGGACATTCAGCTTTCATACCGGCTGGCAATTCATGCGCAACTGGATGCGAGAAGCCCAAAGTAAGGTTAACAGTGCTACCAGCAACGTTCGCACGGTAACCGACACCTTTAAGGGTTAGCTTCTTAGTAAAGCCTTCAGTAACACCAACAACCATGTTGTTAACTAGTGCACGAGCAGTACCTGCTTGTGCCCAAGCGTTAGCAACACCTTCGCGTGGACCGAAAGTAAGTGTGTTTTCTTCCTGAGAAAAAACTACTGCCGGGTTAAAAGTGCGAACTAGTTCGCCCTTAGGACCTTTAACAGTAACTTCCTGGCCGTTGAGTTTAACTTCTACGCCGGCAGGAATAACTACAGGTGCTTTTGCAACACGAGACATGTCCTACTCCTATTAAGCTACGTAGCAGATAATCTCACCGCCAAGGCCGGCTTTACGAGCAGCACGGTCGGTCATAAGACCCTTGGAAGTGGAAACAACAGCAATACCCAAACCACCCATCACTGATGGTAACGCACCTTTTTTCTTGTAGATGCGCAGACCTGGACGTGATACACGTTGGATTTGCTCGATAACTGGGTTAGCTTCGAAGTACTTAAGAGTAACTTCTAGCTCAGGCTTAACTTCACCAGTAACAGTGTAGTCAGCCACAAAACCTTCTTCTTTCAAAAGAGTTGCAATAGCAACTTTCAGTTTAGAAGATGGCATTTTAACAGCAACTTTTTTCGCTGCCTGACCGTTACGAAGACGGGTCAGCATATCCGAGATCGGATCTTGCATGCTCATAAGTCAATACTCCGTGATTCTAAATTGGCAGCTGATTACCAGCTAGCCTTACGCAGACCCGGAATCTCGCCTTTCATGCAAGCTTCACGAACCTTGATACGGCTAAGACCAAACTTACGTAGGTAGCCGTGTGGACGTCCAGTCTGGTTACAGCGGTTACGCTGACGAGACGAACTAGAATCGCGTGGTAGAGACTGAAGCTTAAGCACTGCATTCCAGCGATCTTCTTCAGACGCATTCACGTCACTAATAATAGCTTTTAGCGCCGAACGCTTTTCAGCGAACTTAGCTACAAGCTTGGCACGTTTAACTTCACGCGCCTTCATTGATTCTTTAGCCATTAGTAACCCTTACTTTTACTTACGGAATGGGAAGTTAAAAGCAGATAACAGAGCTTGAGCTTCTTCATCAGAACTAGCAGAAGTTGTAATCGTGATATCAAGACCACGGATACGATCTACTTTATCGTAATCGATTTCTGGGAAGATGATCTGCTCACGAACGCCCATGCTATAGTTACCACGACCGTCAAATGATTTCGGGTTTAGACCACGGAAATCACGGATACGAGGAACAGCAATTGAAATTAGACGCTCGAAGAAATCCCACATGCGTTCGCCACGTAGAGTTACTTTACAGCCAATAGGGTAGCCCTCTCGGATCTTAAAGCCAGCAACAGACTTACGAGCTTTAGTGATTAGCGGCTTCTGACCTGCAATAGCAGTCATGTCAGCAGCAGCATTCTCTAAAAGCTTCTTGTCGTTGATCGCTTCACCCACACCCATGTTCAGTGTGATTTTTTCGATCCTTGGGACTTGCATGATACTCTTGTATTCGAACTTGTCAGCAAGCTCTTTTACAACAGTCTCTTTGTAGTAATCATGCAGTTTCGCCATAGTACTACTCCAAACTTACTTAATAGTTACGCTATTAGACTTAAAGAAACGAACTTTTTTGTCGTCTTCAAATCGGAAGCCTACACGGTCTGCTTTACCGGTTTCAGCATTGAAGATTGCAACGTTAGAAACATCAATAGCTGCTTCTTGTTCAACGATGCCACCTTGTACACCCATTGCCGGTACAGGCTTCTGGTGTTTTTTAACAAGGTTAATACCTTCAACGATAACTTTACCGGTTGCTAGAACCTTAGTTACTTTACCTTTCTTACCTTTATCTTTACCGGTAAGAACGATAACTTCGTCGTTGCGACGGATTTTAGCTGCCATTTTAGTTACTCCTTACAGCACTTCAGGCGCTAGTGAAACGATTTTCATGAATTTCGCATTGCGAAGTTCACGCGTCACTGGGCCAAAAATACGAGTACCGATTGGTTGCTCTGTAGTATCGTTCAACAATACACAAGCATTACGGTCGAAGCGAATGACAGAGCCGTCCGGGCGACGAACGCCTTTACGGGTGCGTACAACCACCGCCTTCAGAACATCACCTTTTTTAACTTTACCGCGAGGAATTGCTTCTTTCACAGTAATCTTGATGATATCACCGATGTGTGCGTAACGGCGGTGAGAACCACCCAGAACCTTAATACACATTACGCGACGAGCGCCGGAGTTATCGGCTGCGTCAAGCGTACTTTGCATTTGGATCATGTTAGTGCTCCGCTTATTTTAAACATCTAGACCCATCGCGGGTCGGAATGCCTTTACTTCAAAGGCGGCGAATAATAACACCATTTTCGACCGATGGGTAGACAAAAAATAAACGACCCTAAATTTATTCAGGGCCGCTTGATCATTTCGTTGTCAAATTCGCTTAAATGCGAGCTTTTTCAACGACGCGTACCAGAGTCCAAGACTTAGTCTTAGACAGTGGACGACATTCACGAACTTCAACTGTGTCGCCTAGGCCACATTCGTTGTTTTCATCGTGTGCATGAAGCTTAGTCGTACGTTTGATGAACTTACCATAAATCGGATGTTTCACCATGCGTTCGATAGCAACAACGATAGACTTGTCCATCTTGTCACTAACTACACGACCGAGCTGAATACGGGTTTCTTCGCTCATTATGCGCCAGCCTTTTCAGTCAGAACGGTTTTAACACGTGCGATATCACGGCGTACAGCTTTCAGATTGTGAGTCTGCTGTAACTGACCAGTTGCAGCTTGCATACGCAAGTTGAACTGTTCACGTAGTAGGCCCACAAGTTCAGCATTCAGTTCTTCAACGCTTTTTGCGCGTAGATCTACAGCGTTCATCACATTACCGCCTTAATTACAAATGTTGTCTTGATAGGTAGCTTACGTGCAGCAAGTTCAAATGCGTCACGTGCTAGTGCTTCAGGAACACCATCCATTTCATAAAGAACTTTACCTGGTTGGATTTGGGCTACCCAGTACTCAACGTTACCTTTACCCTTACCCTGACGAACTTCCAACGGCTTGCTTGTAATAGGCTTGTCGGGGAAAACTCGAATCCAGATTTGGCCTTGACGTTTAACATGACGAGTCATAGCACGACGTGCAGCTTCAATTTGGCGTGCAGTCAAACGACCACGGCCAACAGCTTTAAGACCAAAAGTACCGAAGCTTACATCAGTACCGTTCGCTAGACCGCGGTTACGACCTTTAAAAGTCTTGCGGAATTTAGTGCGTTTAGGTTGCAGCATCAATAAACTCCTTATTTACGGCCTTTGCGTTGCTTCTTAGGCTTGTCAGCCTTTGGCTCTGCAACTGGCATACCGCCTAGAACTTCACCTTTGAAGATCCAAACTTTAACGCCGATTACACCGTATTGGGTGTGAGCCGAAGAAGTTGCGTAATCAATGTCAGCACGAAGAGTGTGTAGAGGTACACGACCTTCACGGTACCACTCAGAACGTGCGATTTCAGCGCCGCCTAAACGACCACCTACTTGAACTTTGATACCCTTAGCGCCAAGACGCATTGCGTTCTGAACTGCACGCTTCATAGCGCGACGGAACATAACGCGACGCTCTAGCTGAGACGAAATGCTGTCTGCAACCAGTTGACCGTCTAACTCAGGCTTACGTACTTCTGCGATGTTGATCTGAGCTGGAACACCAGCGATCTTAGACACGCGAGCGCGTAGCTTTTCAACGTCTTCACCTTTCTTACCGATAACGATGCCTGGACGAGCAGTGTGAATAGTCACACGGATGCTCTTAGCAGGACGCTCGATAACGATACGTGATAAAGACGCTTTTTTCAGTTCTTTAGTAAGAAACTGACGTACCTTGAAGTCGCCGTCTAGGTTGTCAGCGAACTCTTGGCTATTAGCAAACCAAGTGGTATTCCAAGGCTTAACGATGCCTAGACGAATACCATTAGGATGTACTTTCTGACCCATTGCTTTCTCTCCTAGTCTCTTAGCGGTCTGCTACAACAACAGTGATGTGGCTAGAACGCTTCAAGATGCGATCGGCACGGCCTTTAGCACGAGGCATAATACGCTTCATGGTAGGACCTTCGTCAACGAAGATTTTAGCAACATTAAGATCATCAATGTCTGCGCCTTCGTTGTGTTCTGCGTTAGCGATAGCTGAATCTAGAACTTTCTTGATTAGTTCAGCAGCTTTTTTGTTGCTGAACTGAAGAATTTCTAGAGCTTGAGCAACTGGCTTACCGCGCAGTTGATCTGCAACCAAACGAGCTTTCTGCGGCGAAATGCGAGCAAAGCGATGTTTAGCGATAGCTTCCATTACCTACTCCTTAGCGCTTCTTAGCTTTCTTATCTGCAGCATGGCCGCGATAAGTACGTGTTGGTGCAAATTCGCCTAGCTTGTGACCGATCATTTCTTCAGAAACGAAAACAGGAACGTGCTGACGACCATTATGGACAGCGATGGTCAAATTGATCATCTGTGGGATGATCATTGAGCGACGGGACCAAGTCTTAACAGGCTTCTTGTCTCCGCTTTCCACCGCTTTCTCTACCTTCTTCAGCAAGTGCAGGTCAATGAAAGGACCTTTCTTGAGAGAACGTGGCATGGCTTATCCTCTGATAATTATTACTTATTACGACGACGTACGATGTACTTGTCGGTACGTTTGTTCTTACGAGTTTTGTAACCCTTCGTAGGAACACCCCAAGGTGTAACTGGGTGACGGCCACCAGATGTACGACCTTCACCACCACCGTGTGGGTGGTCAACTGGGTTCATTACAACACCACGTACAGTTGGACGAACACCGCGCCAGCGTGAAGCACCAGCTTTACCTAGCTCACGTAGCATGTGTTCTGCGTTACCAACTTCACCTAGGGTCGCACGACCTTCAGAAAGAACCTTACGCATTTCACCAGAACGCAGACGTAGAGTCACATATGTGCCTGAACGTGCAATGATCTGAGCGTATGCACCAGCTGAACGAGCCAGCTGAGCACCTTTACCAGGCTTAAGCTCAACACAGTGTACAGTTGAACCTACTGGGATGTTGCGCATTGGTAACGTGTTACCAACTTTGATCGCAGCATCAGCGCCAGACTGGATTGGATCACCAGCTTGGATGCCTTTTGGTGCAATGATGTAACGGCGTTCACCGTCAGCGTAAAGCACTAGCGCGATGTTCGCACTACGGTTTGGATCATATTCCAAACGCTCAACTTTCGCTGGGATACCATCTTTAGTACGTTTAAAGTCGATCATACGGTAGTGTTGCTTGTTACCACCACCGATGTGACGTACTGTGATACGACCGTTATTGTTACGACCACCAGACTTAGATTTTTTCTCTAGTAGTGGTGCGTACGGCTTACCCTTATGCAGGTCAGAGTTAACCACTTTAACTACGTGGCGACGACCCGGGGAAGTCGGCTTACATTTAACAATAGCCATTCTTCTTTGCTCCTAGCCTTACTCTGCACTACCAGCGAAGTCGATGTCTTGACCTTCTTTCAAGATAACATACGCTTTTTTCCAGTCATTACGACGGCCTTCACGTGCACCTTGACGTTTGGTCTTACCCTTAGCAACAAGAGTATTTACAGACTTAACTTCAACCTCGAACAGTTTTTCAACTGCCGCTTTGATCTCTTTCTTCGTTGCATTAATTGCTACTTTGAACACGATTGTATTCGCGTTTTCAGCAGCAGTCGTTGCTTTTTCAGAAATGTGCGGAGCACGGAGAACTTTTAAAATACGCTCTTCAGTGATCATGCTAGCATCTCCTCAACTTGTTTAACTGCTGCTGCAGTCATCACGATTTTGTCGAAAGCGATCAAGCTAACTGGGTCGATTGTCGCTGCATCACGAACGTCTACCTTGTAAAGGTTACGTGCTGCAAGGAATAGATTCTCATCTAATTCGCCAGTTACGATTAGAACATCAGTCAGATCAAGCTCTTTAAGCTTTGCTGCTAGTTCTTTTGTTTTTGGTGCTTCTACAGAGAAATTATCAACAACGATTAGACGCTCTTGACGAACTAGCTCAGAAAGAATGCTCTTCATAGCACCGCGGTACATTTTTTTGTTAACTTTCTGGCTGTGGTCCTGTGGACGAGCTGCGAAAGTTACACCACCTGTGCGCCATAGCGGACTACGAATAGTACCTGCACGTGCACGGCCTGTACCTTTCTGGCGCCATGGTTTAGCACCACCGCCAGAAACGTCAGAACGAGTTTTCTGAGCACGAGTACCTTGACGAGCACCTGCTGCATAAGCAACAACCACTTGATGTACTAGAGCTTCATTGAAATCACGTCCAAAAGTAGTTTCGGAGACAGTGAGCGCATCAGCGCCTTTGACTACCAATTCCATTACTAACTCCTCGACCTTACGCTTTAACAGCTGGTTTAACGATCACGTTGCCACCTGTTGAGCCCGGTACCGCACCTTTAATAAGAAGCAGATTGCGCTCAGCGTCAACACGTACGATCTCTAGGTTTTGAGTCGTTACACGCTCAGCACCCATGTGACCAGCCATTTTCTTGCCTTTAAATACACGACCTGGAGTTTGACATTGGCCAATTGAACCCGGAGCGCGGTGAGACAAGGAGTTACCGTGGGTCATATCTTGAGTACGGAAGTTCCAACGCTTAATTGCGCCTTGGAAGCCCTTACCTTTAGATGTGCCAGTAACGTCTACTTTTTTAACTTCGTTGAACAGTTCAACATTTAGCTCAGCGCCAACTGCAAACTCTTCACCATTATCTAGACGGAATTCCCAAAGACCGCGACCAGCTTCAACACCCGCTTTTGCGAAGTGACCTGCTTCTGGCTTAGATACACGGTTAGCTTTCTTAGCACCAGTAGTGATCTGAATTGCATTGTAACCGTCAGTTTCAAGTGTTTTAACTTGAGTTACACGGTTAGCTTCAACTTCAACCACTGTTACTGGGATAGAAACGCCATCTTCGGTAAAGATGCGGGTCATGCCCACTTTACGACCGATTAGACCAATCATTTCTTATCTCCCCTTAACCTAGGCTGATCTGGACGTCAACGCCAGCAGCTAGATCTAGACGCATTAGAGCATCAACAGTTTTATCTGTAGGCTCAACGATGTCGATAAGACGCTTGTGAGTACGGATTTCGTACTGATCACGTGCATCTTTATTGACGTGTGGAGAAATAAGAACAGTGAAGCGCTCTTTGCGAGTCGGTAGTGGAATAGGACCACGAACCTGCGCGCCAGTACGCTTAGCTGTTTCAACGATTTCCGCAGTAGACTGGTCGATCAAACGGTGATCGAACGCCTTTAGGCGGATACGAATACGTTGGTTCTGCATGAGACAGAGCTCCAGTAAAATTTACACAAACAATATCGCCATTCACGCTCAGTTAAACGAGGGAATGTCGATTGATTTATGTGAAACCGTAGTACCCCTTTTGGGTACGTTGTCAGTCAATTTAATGACTGCGAACATAAGTCAGAGTATACATTACCAAGTCGTTTATGAGCGACTTCTTCCTCAACGCTTATTGGTTCACAACTATCTTTAACGAGACAGTGGCGTGCATTATACAGATCACACTTTTAAGCGCAAGCCTTGATCGATAAATAATCGTTCGAGTTACGAAAACCGATCTGATCTGAAAGGAAGTCCATCATTAGGCTTCCCTATCTTATTTCATCAATACGTTGTTAGGGTATCGACACTGAACTTGTACGCTGGCTTTAACCTGAAATTTGTGTCTGGCTATAATTCGCATTCCCTATTTTTTCAATCAGGTCTAGCTGGGTTTCAAACCAATCAGCATGCTCTTTTTCTTTTTGCTGGATATCCCGAAACAAGTCACAGGTAACGTAATCATGAACTTTTTCAGCATAAGCAATAGCATCATTTAGATCGAGCATCGCAGCCATCTCCAACGCTAAATCGCACTCCAGCATATCCTGGGGATCTTCACCAATATTGAGCTTGCCTAAATCGGGCAGATCCGGCAATCCACCTAACAACAGGATGCGTTTAATCAAGTGCTCGGCATGCTTCCTGTCATCTCGCGATTCATGCGATTCCTTGTTGGCAAGACGCGTTAAGCCCCATTCCTTATATATTCTTGCATGCAGGGCGTATTGGTTGATGGCGACTAATTCATTGGCCAGCACTTCGTTGAGGTATTTAATGATTTTCGGGTCGGTTTTCATGAGAAGGGGGATACTTTTTTTTCAGGTCTTTTAATAGTAGAACCAATTTCAAGAGTGTCAAAAGAGAGAGAGCCAAGATTGACTCGATTTTTGTCGCTTATGATAAATACCGGCTCGATGACCTTCTGGACCATACCGATACAGTTCCCGAATTTCGATCTCAAAGTGGGTCGATATCAGTCAGGTTCGAGCAATTAACTCCTTACTACACAGTACTAATTTACAGGCATAAAAAAAGGGAGCCCTTAGGCTCCCTTTCTGTGTCGTTCAATTATTGCAAATTAAGCAACGATTGTAGCAACAACACCAGCACCAACTGTACGGCCACCTTCACGGATAGCAAAACGTAGACCTTCGTCCATCGCGATAGGCGCGATTAGAGTAACAGTCATAGAGATGTTATCACCAGGCATTACCATTTCAACGCCTTCTGGCAGTTCAATAGTACCCGTTACGTCAGTTGTACGGAAGTAGAACTGTGGACGGTAACCTTTGAAGAAAGGAGTGTGACGACCGCCTTCATCTTTAGAAAGAACATAGATTTCTGAAGTGAAAGTAGTGTGTGGAGTGATTGAACCTGGCTTAGCAAGAACCTGACCACGTTCAACTTCGTCACGCTTAGTACCACGTAGAAGAACACCAACGTTCTCACCAGCACGGCCTTCGTCAAGAAGCTTACGGAACATCTCAACACCAGTACATGTAGTAGTGATAGTGTCTTTGATACCGATGATTGCAACTTCGTCACCTACGCGAACGATACCTTGCTCAACACGACCCGTTACAACAGTACCACGGCCCTGGATTGAGAATACATCTTCGATAGGAAGGATGAATGGTAGATCGATTGCACGCTCTGGCTCTGGGATGTAGTTATCTAGAGCTTCAGCTAGTTCAATGATCTTCTCTTCCCACTGAGCTTCACCGTTAAGTGCGCCTAGTGCAGAACCCATGATTACTGGGCAGTCATCACCTGGGAAATCGTACTCAGAAAGAAGTTCACGAACTTCCATTTCTACTAGTTCTAGTAGCTCTTCATCATCAACCATGTCACATTTGTTCATGAATACGATGATGTAAGGGATACCAACCTGACGACCAAGAAGGATGTGCTCACGCGTCTGAGGCATAGGGCCATCAGTTGCAGCAACAACTAGGATACCACCATCCATTTGAGCAGCACCTGTGATCATGTTTTTAACATAATCGGCGTGTCCTGGGCAGTCAACGTGTGCGTAGTGACGGCTTGGAGTATCGTACTCTACGTGAGAAGTAGAGATTGTGATACCGCGCTCGCGCTCTTCTGGAGCGTTATCGATAGATGCGAAATCTTTAGCAACACCGCCGTAAACTTTTGCAAGAGTAGTACAGATAGCTGCAGTTAGAGTTGTTTTACCGTGATCGACGTGGCCAATGGTACCAACGTTAACGTGCGGTTTTACGCGTTCAAATTTTTCTTTAGACACAATCGTGTTCCTTCCTAGTTAAGATACGCCCCCTACTAGGTTAGGGGACGCGTCCGAAGTTTGTATTTTAATGCGCCAACCGCAGTTGACGCAAATAATTCAATTATGTGCGCTCTGCGATGATGCCATCTGCAATGTTCTTAGGAACTTCAAAGTACTCATGAAATTCCATCGAGTAAGACGCACGGCCTTGAGTTGCAGAACGTAAGTCAGTTGCATAACCAAACATTGAAGACAGAGGGACCTTAGCATGAATGATTTTAAGGCCCGCGAGGCCATCATCCATACCTTCGATCATGCCGCGGCGACGGTTAAGATCGCCAACCACATCACCCATCCAGTCTTCAGGAGTCGTTACTTCAACTTTCATCATGGGTTCAAGAATAACAGGGTTTGCTTCTAGCGCACCTTTCCTGAATGCCATTGAACCTGCGATTTTAAACGCCATTTCGCTGGAGTCAACATCGTGATAAGAGCCATCGAACAGCGTCGCTTTCACGTCAAGAACAGGGTAGCCCGCAAGCACACCATTCTTCATTTGCTCTTCGATACCCTTAGATACTGAACCAATAAACTCTTTTGGTACAGCACCGCCGACGATTTCATCAACGAAGACGAAACCTTCACCAGGTTCAGACGGTTCAATCTTAAGCCAAACATGACCAAACTGACCACGGCCACCGGATTGACGTACAAACTTGCCTTCAACTTCTGTTTTACCACGAATAGTTTCGCGATAAGCAACCTGAGGTTTACCCACGTTACAGTCAACGCTGAATTCACGCTTCATACGGTCAACGATGATATCAAGGTGAAGTTCACCCATACCAGAAATTAACGTCTGGCCTGATTCATCATCGGTTTCCACTCGGAAAGATGGGTCTTCTGCCGCCAGCTTACTCAGCGCGACACCCATCTTTTCTTGATCAGCTTGCGATCTTGGCTCAACCGCGATCTGAATTACTGGCTCAGGAAACTCCATCCGCTCAAGAATAACTTTGTCATTCAGGTCGCACAGAGTATCACCAGTAGTTACGCTTTTAAGACCAATTGCCGCAGCGATATCACCGGCACGGATTTCTTTGATCTCTTCGCGTTTGTTCGCGTGCATCTGAACGATACGACCAAAACGCTCACGTTTCTCTTTCACAGAGTTGAAGACGGTATCACCAGTGTTTACAACACCTGAATAAACACGCATGAACGTCAATGTACCAACGAACGGGTCGGTTGCGATTTTAAACGCAAGTGCTGAGAAAGGTTCGTCATCGCTTGAATGACGCTCAACAGCATTACCTCGTTCGTCTTCACCTTTGATAGCTTTCACTTCGGTTGGTGAAGGGAGGTAATCGATAACTGCATCCAGTACTGCCTGAACACCTTTGTTCTTAAAAGCAGAACCACACGTTGCCAGCACGATTTCATTGTTCAGGGTACGATGACGAAGACCTGCCTTAATTTCTTCTTCAGACAGCTCACCTTCTTCAAGGTATTTATCCATTAGTTCTTCAGTAGCTTCTGCCGCTGACTCAACTAAGTTCATGCGCCATTCATCAGCAAGGTCTTGCAGCTCTGCTGGGATGTCTTCATGGGTGAAAGTCATACCTTGATCTTCTTCCGACCAATTAATGGTCTTCATTTTGATCAGGTCGATTACACCTTTAAATTCTTCTTCAGCACCAATGTTAAGCTGGATTGGCACTGGGTTCGCACCAAGACGGTTCTTAATCTGGTCAACAACCCGAAGGAAGTCTGCACCAGCACGGTCCATCTTGTTGACGAAAACCATACGCGGCACTTCATACTTATCAGCTTGACGCCATACGGTCTCAGACTGCGGCTCAACACCGGAAGCACCACAGAAAACTACAACAGCACCATCGAGTACGCGCAAAGAACGTTCAACTTCAATAGTGAAGTCAACGTGTCCCGGGGTATCAATAATGTTTACGCGATGCTCTGGAAACTGACCGTCCATACCACGCCAGAACGTAGTAGTCGCAGCGGATGTGATAGTGATACCACGCTCCTGCTCCTGCTCCATCCAGTCCATAGTAGCAGCGCCGTCGTGTACTTCACCGATCTTGTGAGATAGGCCTGTATAAAACAGGATACGCTCGGTAGTCGTTGTTTTACCGGCGTCGACGTGAGCACAGATACCGATATTACGGTAGCGCTCGATAGGCGTTTTACGAGCCACGGTTGTATCCTCTTACTAAGGTTAACCTTAGAGTATGGTTTAGACACAGCAGGAATCGCCTGCTGTGTCCATTTGCTATTACCAGCGGTAATGTGCGAACGCTTTGTTCGCGTCTGCCATACGGTGAACGTCTTCACGTTTCTTAACAGCAGTACCTTTGTTGTCAGCCGCATCAAGCATTTCGCCTGCTAGACGCTGAGCCATAGATTTTTCACCACGCTTACGCGCAGCATCAACTAACCAGCGCATAGCCAGTGCGTTGCGACGTACTGGACGTACTTCTACAGGCACCTGGTAAGTTGAACCACCCACACGGCGAGATTTAACTTCTACCGATGGACGTACATTTTCAAGAGCTTTTTCGAATACAGATAAACATTCTTCACCAGAACGCTCAGCCATAGTATCTAGTGCAGTGTAAACGATTTTTTCTGCAGTAGATTTCTTTCCGTCAACCATAAGGATGTTAACGAATTTTGCCAGCAGATCAGATCCGAACTTAGGATCTGAAAGAATTTTACGCTGACCGATTACGCGACGACGTGGCATGGATATATCTCCGTTGTCTTCTTCAGGTTATCCAAAACTTTTCAGTTTTTTCAAAATAATTTAAATGTTTGGCCTTACTTAACGGAATCCATTAAGACTTAGGACGCTTAACACCGTACTTAGAACGACCTTTCTTACGGTCGTTAACGCCTGCACAGTCAAGTGCACCACGAACGGTGTGGTAACGCACACCTGGTAAATCTTTAACACGACCACCACGGATAAGAACAACTGAGTGCTCCTGAAGGTTGTGACCTTCACCGCCGATGTATGAAGTAACTTCAAAGCCGTTAGTCAGACGAACACGACATACTTTACGTAGTGCGGAGTTCGGTTTTTTAGGTGTAGTAGTGTAAACACGAGTACATACACCACGCTTTTGCGGGCACGCTGCTAGCGCAGGCACGTTGCTTTTTACAACTTGCTTTACACGTGGCTTGCGAACCAGCTGGTTAATAGTTGCCATTAAATAGCTCCTGAAATATTACTTTCGTAAAATGTGAAAAATCTGCCTCCCAACAACAGGAGGACGCGAAATTTTAGGCGTCGCACAATAGGGTGTCAAGATGTATACAACGATCAATGATGTGATCATTTCTTAAACAATCATAAAAATTGACAGGCCATGCCGTATAAAGCGCGATTTCAGGCCCAATTCATCTGTGTTTCATGCTTGACGGAAAGCGATACAAAACCTTTGTAATCAATAACTTCAAAACAACAATCTACTTTTTCAATAATTCCTCGCGCCGAGAGATCTTCTTTCAGTAAATAAATTTTTACACCTGAATTTTTTATTGCCTCACACCAGAAATTTTCTCTTAATCCGGCGATTACTGCATCTTGGAGCAATAAAATCTCATCATCTTGGCTTATATAGCGTAGACAGCTTTGCAAAGACTGGGTATGAAAAGGGGATGTTGTGATGGTATGTAGCATGTCGCCCTCAGAAGCTTAGTATGCGTTGGCAATGTTGCAATTTTATCGTTATTTCGGCTTCATCCAGGACGGCCGCATCAATGATCAATTCTTCTTTTGCCATCCTCCGCTCCGCCATTGAGCGCCGACACACATAAATATTCTCAATATCGTATAAATCGAGCATTTTGAATGTTGCGATATAATCGCGGGATAGAATGGCGGCAGGCTGCTGCTTGTTCAGGAGCTGAAAAACCCCGTCGTCAAGAAAGAACAAATGTAAATCTTCACTGTAGGCTGA
The DNA here is from genome assembly GCF_057456235.1 of Photobacterium sp. Classification (NCBI taxonomy): domain Bacteria; kingdom Pseudomonadati; phylum Pseudomonadota; class Gammaproteobacteria; order Vibrionales; family Vibrionaceae; genus Photobacterium; species Photobacterium sp. Next base: position 20,696 of record NZ_JBVCPH010000007.1, read on the forward strand.
TGTGGCCAATACCGCATCAAGACCTTCCCGACCACAGCTCTTACCATGCGGGGCACTTCGGAATACAAAGCCTAACGGTTTCATGTTGCTCTCTTAAAATAGGGCACTTAAAATTGAATCACACGATCAGCAGTCAGCAGCGCTTCCGCCAAACCGCCCAGTCCTGCCGATTCAAATCCTGCCGCCAGATTATTGCCCGGCAGCTGATTCTGTTCAGCCTCTTGCGCACTCACAATGCCACGACGCAATGCCGCTGCAACGCAGGTTTGCAACTCAATATTATGTTCTGCGGACAGCTGTTGCCAGGCGGCAACCAGATCAAATTCATCCGACGCGGGAGCTGTCAGCGCAGAACCATTATAAACACCGTCTTGATAAAAAAAGATCCGGGACAGTCGATGCCCCTGATCGATTACCGCCAGCGCAAATTGATAGGCTGAACGAGCCGATTGGCGGCCATATGCCGGACCATCAACCACCAAGACATAATTCAAGGTCATTTTTCGCCATCCTCAGTTTTTCGCTGACGAATATAGAGGTACACGGTGTGTTTGGAGATATTCAAGCGGTCAGCAACCCGATTAATGGCATCTTTAATATCGAAAATGCCCTTATCGTACAACTCCATCACAATTTGCCGGTTTTTGGCGTTGTTCGATACGCCTTTATCAGCATTAATTTCTTCAATCGTACGTTCGACAGTCTGATCCACCAACTCATCAACATCGCTGGCAAAGTTGACCGTTGAAGCCGCATGCTTCGCCTCATCGGTAGGCATGAAAGATTGCAGAATTTGTGAGAAAGGAGCATCGAGGTTGATGTTAATACACAACAAACCGATGATCCGCTTTTCACCGTTACGAATGGCAATGGTGATTGACTTCATCAAATCACCGCCTTTTGCCCGCGTGAAATAAGCACGAGAAAAATTACGTTCTGACCCTTCAATATCCCGTAACATCCGCAGCGCCAAATCGGTAATTGGCGATCCGACCTTACGCCCGGTATTTTCACCGTTGGCAATCTTGATTGCCGACGTATTCAGATCCGCTAATGAATGCAATACGATCTCACAAAACGGACCGATCAATGCCGCCAGGCCATCAACCACTGCTTCATAAGAGTGTAAAACAATATAGTCGTGCTCAGTGAAAGCGCGACTTTCAACCAAGTCACTTTCAATCATGACATCAGAACCAAAGTTATCTGTAGAGACCACTGTTCACATCTTCCTTGCAAATACCCATTACATTCATTATCAGCTCAACTTAGCGTCAATAGATAATCAATAGAATGGACATAAATTCAAACTTTGTTGCAAGTTTATCAGAATATCGATAAAAAAAGACCCGACACAAGCCGGGTCTTATCAAACTATTTGCAAAATTTATCTGTGATAAACACGTAAATTACTGCGTTTTAGCTTCCGCAGCGGGTTGTTCCGCTTTTACGATGTCTAGCAACTCAACTTCAAACACTAGCGTTGAGTTGGCAGGAATGCTTGGGTTGGCCTGAGATCCGTACGCCAGCTCTGGCGGGATAACAAACTTAAATTTAGAACCTACCGGCATTAACTGTACACCTTCTGTCCAGCCAGGGATCACTTGATTTAGCGGGAATGTCGCAGGCTGGTCACGCTTGTAAGAGCTATCAAACTCAGTACCGTCAGTCAGCATGCCTTTGTAGTGTACTTTGACCGTATCTGTTGCCGCGGGCTTTTCGCCTTCACCTTGCTTTTCGACTTGGTACAAAAGACCTGACTCAGTCTTTGCTACGCCGTCCTGCTTTTCAAATTCAGTCCGGAAGTCTTCGCCTGCTTTGAGGTTTTTGTCAGATTCCACTTTCGATTTTTCTGCTGCGATATCAGAAATACGCTTATCAAGCTCCTGCAGCGCCTGCTGTGTTTCTTCAGGCGTCATGCGGCTCTTGTTCGCAAAGACGTCACTCACGCCTGCTAGTACGTCATCACGGTTCAGTTCCAGGCCGAGCTCTTTTTGCTGGTCCAGGTTCGCCGCAAGGTATTGCGCAAGAGAGGCACCGATTGCATAAGCTGATTTTTGATCTTCAGAGGCAAACGCTTCTTTTGCTTGTTCAGCGGTTGCTGTATCTGCTGCTACCTGCTCTACTTTTGCAGGCTCAGCGGATTGTGTTTCCGCCGCTTTTTCATCTTGGCAGCCAACGGCCAGTAGGATTGTTGCAGCCAGAACAGACATCTTTAGAACAGGTTTCATGTATTTCTCCATCAGTCGATGAGGTAATGCCTCATTTTTTAGCTTTGCTTTCCACTGTAGGTGTGAAAAACATGCCATATCAATATACTACTACCAGTTTTATTAAGTAACTGCCTAACAATTGTGTTTGTTCAGTTATTTAATACGATTGATAGCATTCTTTACTTAGCAAAACAAACCGGAACCAGACCTTAATGCGTAAGATATTCCACAGAATTAGCATCATTTTGGTACTGATATTACTCAGTGGCTGTTTTTTTTCTGGTTCGGAAATCAAACGCTGGGTTTTAGCTCCTGAAGGCGCAACCAGTTTCAGCCTGAGCAGAGACGGACGATTTGCCCTTTTCAATTCAGCCCAACAAGGTATCGTGCTATGGGACCTACAGCAAAACAAAAGGTTAGCAGATTTTGGTTCTCAAGATCCACATCACAATACCGTCCTTTCCAGCACAATTTCTGACAACAACCGCTACGCTATTACCGCCACAGCACAGAACTTTGCGGTGTGGGATTTGGCCTGGGGGCAATCAGACGGTTTATGGTCCATTTCTGATGGCGTTATTCGCGATGTCGCTATTGCCAATAACGGTCAGCATATTGTCCTGGCGCTCTCTAACAGCAAAGCACTTTATATCGACTTGGGCACTGGACGTCGTCTAGAGTTCCTTGCACACAGAGAAAAAGTTAATTCTGTTGCTATTTCTGCCAACGGACAGTATGCCTTGTCTGGCGGCAATGATTATTTTGCGTATTTATGGGAAACCCGAACAGGCCAGATCATTTATCGTTTCGAACACACTTCCCGGATCAGCCGGGTCGCTCTGCAGCGTCATGGAAAATTGGCGCTAACGGCCGATGGGACCAATGATGTGTTTGTCTGGGATCTGACCAGCGGCAAGAAACAGGCAGAGCTTGCCGTACGCTTACGCCAACAGAATTTATCCAGCGCCCGTTTCTCCGAAGATGGAACACAGTTAGTCACAGGCACCCCTTCGCGACGCGTAGAGCTCTGGGATAGCGCGACGGGCAAGAATCTGGGACGCTGGGAAGCAGCCCCCCTACAAGATGCTAGACCACCGTCAGCAGTGGTGTATGATGTGGCCATTACAGCTTCCGGACAGGTGATCTCTGGTACCTCTGCGGGTATTGCCCAGGCTTGGACAACAGAATAAAACCAATCAGAGTCAGCTCTGGTTAGTATAACGTTTATTGGTATATAACCTCATGACTGATATTAAAAAACTACAGGCTCAGATTGATGAGCTGGAAATGAAGCAGGCTTTTCAGGAACAAACTATTGACGAGCTGAACCAGGCGTTAACCGATCAGCAATTCCAGTTTGACAAGATGCAGGTTCAGCTTAAATTCCTGGTTGGGAAGGTGAAAGGCTTTGAGACATCAAACATGGCCGAAGAATCTGAAGAAACCCCGCCACCGCATTATTGATCATCAGCAGAAGCGCGGTTCAAGCAACGAGGAATAAGGCTATCTTCTCGTAAACTGAATCTGATCCATAAAAACGGGAAGCCAAGGCTTCCCGTTTTTTATATGTTCTTAATTAAGACCCGCTCTTAACAAGCGTGCTTGTTAGTGAGAGCAGCCACAGCCGCCTTTTTCTTCGCCGCCGCAACAACCACCTTCTTCACCGTGGTCGTGATCATGGTCGTGGTCGCCGCAGCCACCGCCACCACAACAGCCGCCATCCTGATGGATGTGACCATGCTCGATCTCTTCTTCTGTCGCAGCACGCAATGCAACAACTTCCGCCGTGAACGTCAGCGTCTGACCGGCAAGCATGTGGTTACCGTCAACCACCACTTCATCGCCGTCGACTTCAGTGACTTCGACCGGGATTGGACCCTGATCAGTATCTGCCAGGAAACGCATCCCAACCGTAATTTCATCAACACCCTGGAATACGTCGGCTGGTACGCGCTGAACCATTTCCTCAACGTGCTCACCGTATGCATCTTCAGGAGCCACAGTCACTTCAAACTTGTCGCCGGCTTCACGACCTTCTAGCGCTTTCTCTAGGCCAACAATCAGATTGTTGTGACCGTGCAGATAATCAAGTGGTGCATCAGTAGTTGATTGATCGACTACGATGCCTTCTTCAGTTTTCACTTGATATGCCAAACTTACTACGATGTCTTTAACGACTTTCATGTTTACTCCGAAATTTGAGCCAGGTGTTGAGTTTGGTGTTAAGACGCTATAATACCTATCTTGGCACCATGATACTAGAGCCTGTTTATTCAGGTTTGAAAATGCCAATCACTTGCTGTTTTTTGTCTTTTCCATGCTGTTCGCTTTGCTCTACCGACTGGGGAAGACGACGGTCTGTATGCTGGCATTCAACACACTCGACGGTCTCAATATCATTTTCTCTCCACCAGCGTAAGGTGTCTTGTTTTTGACAAGCAGGACACTCCGCTCCAGCAATAAATCGTTTTTTCATAACCACTTCCATTTGCAAATCCAAACCACACAGTCTGAATTAATCCCAACCATTATGCCGATCACGCTCACCGCGCATCTCGCGATCAAAAATATCTTCCAGCTCTTTACGGGCCTCTTTCGACCGTGATGCCAGGTGAACATCTTCCGAGTGCTGTGGCAATAAATCCCGCAGCGCTGTAGTGTCAAGTTTACGGAAGTGTGCTTCTGCCCGTTTAGCTTTGTACGGGTGCATACCTAAAGATATGAGGGTTTGACGGCCTAAATCAAGCGCGCTGGCAAATGTTTCACGTGAAAAATTCTCGACCCCGAGGCTCAGTAACTGGTGTGCCTCGACCCGGCTCCGTGCACGCGCCAGCACTTTCAAGTTCGGAAAATAACGCTGGCACAGGGTGACGATCTCCATCACCTCGTCAGGTCCATCGGCGCAGATAATAATGGCTTCGGCTTTATCGGCCCCGGCCGCACGTAATAAATCCAGCTGTGTCGCATCGCCGTAATACACCTGGTAGCCGAATTTACGCAAAAACTGTATCTGGCTGGGATCCCGCTCCAGTACTGTCACCCTGATTTTATTGGCAAACAATAACCGCCCTACCACCTGGCCAAAACGACCGAAGCCGGTAATGATCACTCGCGGATCACGGTCAATAACATCGCTTTCCAGCGTCTCTGCGTCGGCTTTAAAAGTATGAATGAACCACTTCTTTTGCAGCAGCAGTATCAACGGAGTGGTCATCATGGAAATACTGACGACCACCAGAAGAAATGCGGTTAACGATTCACCCAGCAATCCATCCCCTTTCGCGGCGGTAAACAAGACAAACGCAAATTCACCGCCCTGGCTGAGTATTGCGGCCATCTGACTCCGTGACTTAGCTCGGATACCAAACAGTCGTGCCAGGCCATAAAGCAACAGTCCCTTGACGGTGACCAGCGCCACCACCGCCACTAAAATCAGCAGCGGAAATTCCAGTAACAAACCAAGGTTGACCGCCATCCCGACGGAAATAAAGAACAGCCCCAGCAACAAGCCCTTGAACGGTTCAATGGCAATTTCTAGCTCATGGCGATATTCACTCTCGGCCAGCAGCACACCTGCCAGGAATGTGCCCAGTGCCATTGACAGTCCGAGCGACTGCATCCCCAAACCAATGCCAATCACAAGCAGCAGGGCCGCAACATTAAACAGTTCGCGCACCCCGCTAAGAACCACCCAGCGAAACAACGGCCGTAGTAAATAGTGGCCGCCGACTAATAAGGCACCGATCCCACCGATCATCCAGGCAAAATCAAGCCAACTGCCGCCGCCGCCGCCAGCCAGCACCGGCAGGATAGCCAGCATAGGGATCACCGCGATATCCTGAAACAGCAATACCGCAAAACCGGATTGTCCGCTTTCACTGCCATCAAGATTTTGCTCTTCAATCACCCGCAATGCGATGGCCGTCGATGACAGCGCCAGCCCCATACCGACCACCAGCGCATCACGCCAGCTGATCTCAGGCAAAAACAGGCTGCCGGCCATGACAATCGCGGTGATCACAACGCTGGTCAGCACCACCTGACTACCGCCAAGACCGAGGATAGGCTTGCGCATCTGCCACAGTTTTTTGGGGTTTAGCTCTAAACCAATGAGAAACAACAGCAGCACAACACCAAACTCAGAAAAATGAAGGATGGCATCAACATCGGTGATCAGGCTCAGCCCCCACGGACCAATTGCGATTCCCGCCAGCAGGTAACCCAGAACCGATCCCAGGCCAAGGCGCTGGGCAATTGGCACCGCTACGACTGCCGCCGCAAGAAAAACCACACTGACGGATAACACATCATTCACCATTCGAATTCCCCTTATCCACGGTATAGGCATGTGTTCCTTGCTCGCTGTCAGCAAAAGGATCTGCCAACCAGGATCGGTAGGCCTGTGCATGTTGCTGACGTTCGCTAACGGGGATCCGCCGTGCCCAGTGCAGTACCAATGGCTCGATCCAGTTCATTTGGCACAAATCAGCGGTCAGCTCAAAGGGCTTAAGAATCTCAGCAATACTGCACCGGTTATAGCCATCCGGGGTATACGCCTCTGCCGCCCCTCCCGTTGTGACAACCGAACGCCAGTACTTACCTTTGGTAGATACCCCTTCGCCGTGGGCATAACCTTTGCTCAGTACCACATCAATCCATTCTTTGAGCAACGCCGGGCATGAATACATATAGAGGGGGTGTTGAAAAACGATGATGTCGTACTGTTCAATGAGTCGCTGCTCTTGCCCGACATCAATAAAAAAGTCAGGATAAGCACCATAAAGATCATGAATGGTAACATGAGGCAAGTCGGCAATACTTGCCAGCATCTCCCGGCTAGCAACCGATTCTTGCGGATCCGGGTGAGCAAATATTACCAGAATGTTAAGCTGGTCTTGTGTGGTCATATCTTTCCTTACCCCCTGCTTCCGGCGATCCTTTCAGGTATAACATTACCTTTATATACACATCATACATAATTGTTACTCGTGCAGATCGGATGAATCCAAATTCATAACCGCTTCTTTCTCATCATGCCGCATAATTACCACTGGGTTAGCAGTCATTGGCGGTTTGGTATAGACTGCCGCTCATTTCGTGCACTTTTTTTTGCGGAGCGGGCTACCCCCGACACTATCGATGATTACCTTTTCGGACATGCAACTTTTACGAGGCGGTAAAGTCCTTCTCGATAACGCCACTGCTACTATTCACCCCGGCGACAAAGTCGGGCTCGTTGGTAAGAACGGCTGTGGTAAATCTACCTTATTTGCTTTATTAAAAAATGAATTGAGTCTAGATGCCGGAAATTGCCAATTTCCGTCTAACTGGGAATTAGCATGGGTAGCACAGGAAACACCAGCACTTGAACGCAACGCCATTGAATATGTCATTGATGGCGACCGTGAATATCGTCAACTCGAACGTGATTTAGCAGCCGCAGAAGAGAGCAACGATGGAACGAAAGTCGCCGAACTTCATGGCAAGCTAGAGACCATTGGCGGCTACACGATCAATGCACGCGCCGCTGAATTGCTCGACGGTCTTGGTTTTTCCCAAGACCAAATGCAATGGCACCTAACCCAGTTTTCGGGTGGCTGGCGTATGCGTTTGAACCTGGCTCAAGCACTGTTATGCCGCTCCGATCTACTTCTGCTCGATGAACCGACTAACCACTTAGATCTCGATGCCGTTATGTGGCTGGAAAAATGGTTACAGAGCTACCGTGGTACCTTAGTACTGATTTCTCATGACCGCGACTTTCTTGATCCTGTGGTTAACCGCATCATTCATGTCGAGAACCAGACACTCAACAGCTACACCGGTAACTATTCATCGTTTGAAGTGCAACGCGCTGAAAAGTTAGTGCTGCAACAAGCGATGTATCAGAAACAGCAGAAGCAAGTTTCTCACATGCAATCGTATATTGACCGCTTCCGTTATAAAGCGAGCAAAGCACGCCAGGCACAAAGCCGAATTAAAGCACTCGACCGAATGGAAAAAGTGCTGCCAGCACAGCTTGATAACCCGTTTCTTTTTGAGTTCCGAGAGCCGCAAGCATTACCGAATCCGATCATGATGATGGATCAGGTAGCGGCGGGTTATAGCAATAATCTCATATTAGAAAAGATCCGCCTTAACCTGGTACCTGGTAGCCGGATTGGTTTGCTGGGTCGTAACGGGGCCGGTAAATCGACACTGATCAAGCTGTTATCTGGTGAGCTTCCAGCACAAGCCGGCGATTTAACCTACTCGCAAGGGGTGAAAATTGGTTACTTTGCCCAGCATCAGTTGGAAACATTGCGCCTTGACGATACGCCACTGCAGCATTTAGCACGGCTTGCCCCACAATCAACCGAGCAGCAGCTTCGCGATTACCTTGGTAGCTTTGGTTTCAACGGTGAAAAAGCCCTTGATAAAGTCGGGCCATTTTCTGGCGGCGAGAAAGCCCGATTAGTATTAGCACTGCTGGTATGGCAACGTCCTAACTTATTGTTGCTCGATGAACCGACTAACCACCTTGATTTGGATATGCGCCAGGCATTAACCTTTGCGCTGCAATCTTATGAAGGCGCCATGGTTATCGTGAGTCACGACCGTTATCTCTTAAGAGCAACGACGGATGACCTGTATCTGGTTCATGATCGTCAAGTTACCCCATTTGATGGCGACCTGACGGACTATCATAAATGGCTCGCCGAGCAGCAGCGTAATGAGCGTCGGGAGTTACAGGCCGCCAAACCTGACGTAACCAAAGAAAACAGCGCCGCATCACGTAAAGAACAAAAACGGCTGGAAGCAGAATTTCGCAAACAGACCGCGCCGTTGCGCAAGAAAATCACCAAGCTTGATCAGCAGATGGAAAAGCTGGGTGCTGATATTGCTGAGGCCGAAAACCAGCTCGCGGATCAGGCGATCTATGAAGCCGACAACAAGGCCCGGCTCCATGAGCAGCTAAGACGCCAGAGCGATGCTAAATCAGCGCTGGAAGAGGTCGAGATGGAGTGGATGGATCTGCAAGAGCAGGTGGAATCGATGGAGCAGGAATTTAACATTGGCGATCTTTAAGCCCGGCTATCTAACGCCATGACCTCGGAGTCATTACGCTTTTATCACCAGGATTTCTGGCAGTTCAGCCTGAGCCATTATGCTCAGGCTGGCGTCCAGTCAGCCTGTCTCTGCCTGCAAAATTGCTATCAGGGCAATGTTAACCTGGCCCTGCTGTTACACTGGCTCGACTGTCAGCATCAAAGCCTGTCGGACTATTGCCGACAACAACTCATCACCTGTCTAGGCCCCAGTGACAATCTACTGCAGCAGTATCGCACTATGCGTGATCAGTTAAAGCCACAACTGGGTGAAGCGGGATACAAGCAGCTACTGGCGTTCGAGCTGAAGCTGGAAAAAGGCCAGCAGCAGGCGCTTATCGCTCAGCTCAACCTCTGCATATTGCACTCTATGCCTCACCATGGCACCACCGATAACTTAAAAAGATATTGCAAACAGCTCGGTGCAAGCCAGTTATTCCCTCAGCTGACGGCAGTCACTCGCACCTAGGGCCAAGAACTGGAGTTTACCGCTCGATTCAGTCGCTATAAACTGGGGCCAGGCTTGCAGATACTGGCGAAAGTGTTAGAGAAAAGTCCAATAAATGATTTTCCCCTATAATGCCGGTGTAGTGCCAGACTAAAGTAACCAGCATAAGTTGAAAACATCACTTCAAACATGAGTGGAGCCATGATGCCTTTTAAGCCAGCGAACGGGCTGCGCAACGCCCATTTACAAACCCTGATCCCGCGATTCATCCGCCGCAAGCCTCTGTTTACCCCGGTGATTCAGCGCATTGAGACGCCTGACGGCGATTTCCTCGATCTGGCCTGGACAGCCCCTCCTGCTGAGCATCCCCGGAATAAACCGCTGATGATTCTGTTCCACGGCTTAGAAGGCAGTTTTAGCAGCCCCTATGCCAATGGCTTGCTCCATGCCGCCAGGCAACAAGGCTGGCTGGGGGTGATAATGCATTTTCGCGGTTGCAGCGGTGAGATCAACCGTCAGGCCCGCGGTTACCATTCGGGAGAAACCAGTGATGCCCGATTTTTTATTGACTGGCTGAAACAACAGTTCCCCGATGCCCCCTTATATGCTGTCGGGGTCTCGCTGGGCGGTAACATGCTGGTTAACTACCTGGCAGAAACAGGGGATGAATCTGGATTAACCGCTGCGCAGGTAATCTCCCCCCCGTTGGATTTAGAAGCTTGCTCAGAGCGAATCCAACAAGGTTTTTCCAGGATCTATCAACAGTACCTGCTTCACTCACTGAAAAGCACCTTAGCCAAGAAAATTATTGCCCTGCCTAATGCCATGCCCGTGGCAGCCGAGCAAGTACAGCATATTCAGTCATTGTGGCAATTTGACGATCAGGTTACAGCCCCCCTGCATGGCTTTAAAGATGCCGCAGACTACTACCAACAATGTAGCGGACTCAGTAAACTCCATCAGGTCAAAATTCCATTACGGATCATTCATGCGAAAGACGACCCTTTTATGACGCAGCGCGTTATTCCCCTGCAACCCTTGCCGGCGAATATTGACTATCACTTAACGGCAAATGGCGGTCATGTGGGATTTGTCTCCGGTTCCTGGCGCAATCCTGATTTCTGGTTGGAAAAGACGGTACCGGCATGGTTTAAGACGTTACCAGATCCCAGAGACTAGACTCGAGTCACGAATGTTGAGTACCGCTCTACAATCGATGAAATTAACAATATAATCAGCAGTCCAGTCAAGAACAGATGCAGTAACTATGATTATTCCCTGGCAAGATATCGACTCTGACACCCTAAATAATATGATTGAACACTTTGTGCTGCGCGAAGGCACTGACTACGGTGAGACCGAGCTCAACATGGAACACAAGGTGCAATATGTCCGAAAGCAGCTTGAATCCGGTGATGCGGTGATCGTCTTTTCTGAACTGCATGAATCTGTTGATATTAAACTCCGCAGAGATCTCAATTAGCGGATATCCTGCCCGCTTAAGGCCAACTTCTCCTTGACCCTGGCGCAACACCCTGTTAATAACTTTCATCGTAAACATTAACGACAGGGTATGTCATGTCTGCAAAACATCCGATTATTGCAGTAACAGGGTCTTCTGGTGCTGGCACCTCCACCACCTCAGAAGCATTTCGCAAAATGTTCAATATGATGAACTTCAATGCCGCCTTGCTGGAGGGAGACAGTTTCCATCGCTTCAGCCGTCCGGAAATGGATGTCGAAATTCGTAAAGCCAAAGAGCAAGGCCGCCATGTCAGTTATTTTGGCCCGCAAGCTAACGACTTCGCCCAACTTGAAGCCTTTTTCCGCCAGTATGGTGACGATGGCAGTGGTCAATTCCGTCGCTACCTGCATACTTTTGATGAAGCGGTTCCCTATAACCAGATGCCGGGATCCTTCACTCCCTGGCAGGAGCTGCCTGAAAATACGGATGTGCTCTTTTACGAAGGTTTACATGGCGGTGTTGTTGACGGTGAGATCAATGCTGCACAACATGTCGATTTGCTGATTGGGATGGTACCGATTGTCAATTTGGAATGGATTCAGAAGATCGTCCGCGACACACGTGACCGCGGCCATTCCCGAGAAGCTGTCATGGAGTCTATCGTCCGCTCGATGGACGATTACCTCAATTATATTACGCCGCAGTTTTCGCGCACCCATATCAACTTCCAGCGGGTGCCGACCATCGATACATCCAACCCATTCAGTGCCAAAGGCATTCCGAGTCTGGATGAAAGCTTTGTGGTCATTCGCTTTCGCGGCATTAAAAATGTCGATTTCCCCTATCTGCTCTCAATGATCCAGGGCTCGTTTATGTCAAGCCATAACACCCTGGTGGTACCGGGCGGGAAAATGAGCTTTGCGATGGAGTTGATCATGCGCCCGTTGATCCAGATGTTAATCGAAACCGGAAAGATCGGGTAAACCTGAGGCGAGTGGCGAGTAACGAGATGTGGGCTTCCCGTTACCCGACAGATATCTCCTGTGGTCCTGTGGTCCTGTGGTCCTGTGGTCCTGTGGTCCTGTGGTCCTGTGGTCCTGTGGTCCTGTGGTCCTGTGGTCCTGCAAGCAGGCTCTCCGAGCCATAGTTGGGGTCAAGTTGTGGTTCTTTCTCGAAACTCGAACCTAATGACTCGAAACTGTTTATTCGAAACTTAGCCCTTAACTATTTCATACGAATGCGTCATCTCTACCCCTTCGCCCAGCATCAGGCACACAGAGCAGTATTTCTGCAGTGAATCTGCGACGACGCTGGCAACCTTGGCCTCGTCCAGATCATAGCCAGTAACCACGAAATGCAGGTTAGCCGAGGTGAAAATACGCGGTGCCTGTTCACGGCGAACAGAAGAGATCTGCGCCTCACAGCCGGTGATTTTTTGCCCGGCAGACTGCAAACCGTCGACAACATCAACGGAACTACAGCCACCAGCAGCCATCAACACCATTTCCATCGGACTGGGGGCTTTTTCGCCCCCATTGCCATCCATAACGACACTGTGACCAGAATCTGTCTGGCCCAGAAAGGTCATCCCTTCTACCCATTTCACTCGTGATTGCATTGCTTTCTCCTTACTTTAAACAGGGTAATTATGCATTAACTAACAACTGTGTGATCATGTGCACACTTATGAGTACCAAATGGCCATATCTGATAGATCAATATCAAGAAAAAGGCGCCGAAAAAAGATAAACTCTCAAGTAAATATTCAAGTGAACTTGCAGCCTAGCGGCTGAATGAATATCCTAATCAGCGAACAATTCTATTGTTAGGCCCAGCCTTGAATTATATGGATGTCGTTGTTGGGCAACAAACGCAGAGGAAGTTAGAAATATGGTTCCAGGTAAACCTCAAACAGATCCAACTCTAGAGTGGTTTCTTTCCCATTGCCACATTCACAAATATCCGTCAAAGAGTACTTTGATCCATGCGGGAGAGAAAGCAGAAACTCTCTACTACATTGTGAAAGGTTCTGTTGCCGTATTGATCAAGGATGAAGAAGGCAAAGAAATGATCCTGTCTTACCTTAACCAGGGTGACTTCATCGGTGAGCTAGGCTTATTTGAAGAAGAGCAGGAACGTACCGCATGGGTACGTGCCAAGAGCCCTTGTGAAGTGGCAGAGATTTCTTTCAAAAAATTCCGCCAGCTTATTCAGGTCAACCCAGATATTCTGATGCGCCTTTCTGCACAGATGGCCAGCCGTTTGCAAATCACCAGCCAGAAAGTCGGCGATCTTGCATTCCTTGACGTCACAGGCCGTATTGCACAGACATTGCTAAATCTTGCAAAACAACCTGATGCAATGACTCACCCAGACGGTATGCAAATCAAGATCACCCGTCAGGAAATTGGTCAGATTGTGGGCTGCTCGCGTGAAACGGTAGGTCGTATCCTTAAGATGCTGGAAGAGCAGAATCTGATTTCTGCCCACGGCAAAACTATCGTGGTTTACGGCACTCGCTAACCGGCCTGCGAATAGGTTGATAAAAAGCCGCTGAATGCGGCTTTTTTTGTAACTGCGAAATATATAATTATCACCACAAGGCATAAAGAGATCGCAAAACGTATATTCTTTCGTACCCTTCACTGTTTATTCACTTGCCAATAATAACACCAGTGCTACATTGTGCATATTGACTACTTCAGAGGTGTCTTGATATGGATATCGAACGCTTTTCTCCACACACTCAGGTTCCTGCCCAGGCTGTCATTGCAGCCTTACCCGCGACTATTGAAATGACTGGCTTTAGCGGTCCTCGTCATTATCTTGAACAGCAAACCCTGTTCAGCCAGCGTCAACGCACCGTGCACGGTAAGGAGTTGTGGAGCCCTCCTTTAGATTGCCATCAAGCTAACCAATAACGGCAACAAAAAACAGCGGCCAAGACCGCTGTTTTCCCCTCGGTTTACTTTTACTGTCGCAATGCCTTACTCACTCGTACTTTCAAAGATCTTATCCGCCGACGCTTCAACAAACCCGCGGAACAGTTCACCATTCGCCTGAGGATAGCGCTTAGCAAACTCATAGAAGCCGCCCGGGATTATTTTTTCACCGTCAAGAAAATCGACCGCGACCTTGTCAGCCATCGTGGCCGACTGTTCCAGCATCACCTCTGGCCCCCCTTTCACTTCACCGCCCGCCTCATTAATTGCAAAACCATTGTGGCGCAGCAGATGGTTCACTTCACGGATCTCAGTGAACTGCTCAAGCTGGTTAATGCTGACGGTAAAATGATTGGCCCCGAAGCCATGTGCGGCGACCCAGCCCGCATACTCGCTTTCAGCCGATAACATCTCATACGTCGCCGAATCGATATCCCACAAACGGCCACAGCAAACAAACTCAGGATCATGAATTGCCAGCTCCGGTATTTGGTCAACCAGTCCGCGTACCGTCTCCTGCAACAGAGAAGAACACTGTCCCAGCAGCAGCTCGCTGATAAAGACTTTTGGTGCTAATGGGTTCGGATGCTCAAAATGCTCCGCATACAACTTTTTGGCTTCAAAATGATACTTACCACATGGCTTATAGCCAATGGCTATGAAAGGGGCGGCCAGCTTATCCAACCCCACTTTCGGCAGATTAAAGGTCCGCAGTGCGATGTGATCATTGAGCAGGGGTTCATCTTCGGTTAACAGATCATGTACCTTTGCTGCCGAAGGGCACAGACGTTGCGTATAGTCTTGCCACAGGGCATTAAACAATTGCTCCACTCTTTCCATGATGAATATCTCCCCTTGCTGATAATAATTGCCGTCATAAACGGGTATCGGTGATTACAGCTGAACCCCGGGTGACAGCTGTGCCGGCAGCTCTGTTTGTTCACCTTCCATCGATGCCATAGGGTAAGCACAATAGTCGGCGGCGTAATAAGCACTCGGACGCAGGTTGCCTGATGCACCTGGGCCACCAAACGGCGCATCACCGCTGGCTCCTGTCAACTGACGGTTGCGGTTTACAATACCGGCACGGATATGATCAATAAAATACTGCCATTCTGCATCATCGGTAGAAACCAGGCCGGCAGACAAGCCATAGCGAGTATCATTCGCCATCGCGACGGCCTGCGGCAGATCCTGATAACGGGCAACCTGAAGTAATGGGCCAAAGTATTCTTCATCTGGCAGCTCAGCAATCTGGCTCACTTCAATAATAGCAGGTGTGACTATCGCTCCCTGACCACGTTTCGCTTCAAGTAATAGCTTCCCGCCTAAACTTACCAGATTTGCTTGTGCGGCAATGATCCCGTCAGCCGCTCGCTCTGAAATTTGCGGCCCCATAAACGGTTGCGGTTCGGCAAATGGCCCATCAATTTTCAGCTGACCTGTCGCTTGAACCAGACGGTTCAGAATCGCGTCGCCTTCCGATCCTTGCGGCAGGTACAACCGGCGAGCACAAGTACAGCGCTGGCCGGCACTGATAAAGGCTGACTGGATAATCGTGTAGACCGTCGCATCAAGCTCGCCATAGGCTTTCGAGATCACCATCGGGTTATTGCCGCCCATTTCCAGCGCCAGCATCTTGCCGGGCTGTCCGGCAAACTGACGGTGCAGGATGTGGCCGGTATTGGCACTCCCGGTAAACAGCAAGCCATCAATCCCTTTCGAGTTCGCTAACGCCTCGCCCGTTGCACGTGCTCCCTGAACCATATTCATCACCCCTGCTGGCAAGCCCGCCTGTTGCCACAGCTTCATGGTTTCTTCTGCCACTTTTGGCGTCAGCTCTGAAGGCTTAAAGACCACAGTATTACCTGATATCAGGGCCGGCACGATATGACCGTTGGGTAGATGGCCGGGGAAATTATACGGGCCAAATACAGCCATCACGCCAAGCGGACGATGACGCAAAACTGCCGCCGTACCGGCGATATCTTTTTGCCTTTCACCGGTTCGCTCATGGTAAGCCCGCAGTGAAATGGCTATTTTACCGACCATGGCAGCAGCTTCCGTACGGGTTTCCCACAATGGCTTACCGGTCTCTTCAGCTATCGTACGGGCAATATGCTCACTGTGTTCTTTTACCAGCTCAGCAAATTTTTCCACAATAGCCTGGCGGTCAGCTAAACCTGTTTTACGCCAGCTCACCAGCGCTTCACGGGCACAGGTTACAGCCTGTTCAACCTGTTCCGGGGTTGCAGCCTGCCCTTGCCAAATCACTTCGCCACTAAAAGGGTTCAGTGACTGCATCGGCTCACCCAGCCCTGCCACCCATTTTCCCGCAATCCATTGAGTCATTATGTTCTCCTTTCTCTGCCCGTTATTTACTGGGCGATCAACCGCACCGGATCGCCGTTCTTAACCTGTAATGCTGCCGCCATTTCCGGGGTGACCAGCGCTACATTACGCTCACCATCGACCGCGATTTTGCCGACAGCAGCCCGGAAATTCGCAAACGAGGTATTACTCACCAGATAGTCATGCGAACTGCTGTGTGTACCGATTTCGACAGTACAACGCTGCGAATGGCGTACCGTTTCAATGTTGCGCACATCACACTCAACCGTCGGCCCGGCATCAAAAATATCGACATAACCACGGCAGCAGAATCCTTCGTTTTCAAGCAAACGCAGAGCCGGCCGGGTTTTCTCATGTACCTGACCAATCACCGCTTGTGCTTCCGGACTCAGCAGATTGACGTAAATAGGCAGTTTAGGCATCAAGTCGGCGATAAAGCCTTTTGCACCAATGCCGGTAAGGTAATCAGCATGGGTGAAATCGATCGAGAAAAAATGCTCTCTAAGCCATTCCCAGAAAGGCGAATGCCCCTCTTCATCTGACACCCCGCGCATTTCCGCCAGCACAGTTTCAGAAAAACGGTGCTTGTGCTCAGCCAACATTAAGAACCGGCACTTGGATAACAGGCGGCCATTCAAACCATGGCGCCATTCCGGCCGTAAAAACAACGTACAAAGCTCACTATTACCCGTGTAATTATTACCAAAAGTCAGTACTTTAACTACATTATGGACGCCAAGACGGCGTGAGGCATGTACGACCGTGCTGATGTGGTAGGTATAGAAAGGGATATCTAAGCCAATGGCGGCTTCTATTCCCGTCGTCCCTGCGATTTCTCCTGTTTCTGTGTCTTCAGCAACCATCAGGTAGCCTTCTGTGCCCGGCTCGGTAACGTCTTTGGCAAAGCTCTCGACTGAGTGGGAAATCCTGTTACGCAGAATTTCTTCGTTAACAGGCAGTGAAGTAAAACCATGACCTGACTCTTCTGCGCAGCGCATCAGCGCCGGATAGTCAGCTTCGGTAATAGGACGAATAACCAGCATCAAATTCCCTCCAGATGCAGGTGGCGGCAGGTGCCGCCAACCATAAATTATTGTAACGACATGCCTTGTTCTAACCACATGAATTGTTGTTACGACAGAATGTACTGTCTTCCTTCCCTTAATTTATGGGAAAGCGCATGGGAAAGGGGCAGTGCCAGGCTTTCCTGCCCATCACTGCCTGAGCAAATATCTTGACGATGTTACTGTGTATGAAGTTTAGCAATTGCGCGCTCTAAACGCGCCATTCCTTCATCTACGTCGGCTTTGTCTATCACCAGTGATGGCGTAAAGCGCACCACATTGGCACCAGCGACCAGCACCATCAAACCTTCTTCACCCGCGGCAAGCAGAATATCGCGAGCCCGGCCCTGCCATTTTTCATTCAGAGCGGCACCTAATAGCAGGCCTTTACCACGGATCTCCTCAAAGGTTGGGTACTTGGCATTTATTTTCGCCAGTCCATCACGAAACCATTGTTCGCGCTCTTTCACACCGGCCAGTACTTCCGGTTTGGTCACTTCATCAATCACGGCTTCTGCAACCGCACACGCCAATGGATTACCGCCATAGGTTGAACCATGCGTGCCGACTTTCATGTGTGACGCAAGCTCTGAGGTAGTCAGCATTGCACCAATAGGGAACCCCCCACCCAGCGATTTAGCAGTACTCAGAATATCCGGTGTGACACCCAACCCCTGGTAAGCATAAAAATCCCCGGTACGGCCGTTACCGGTTTGCACTTCATCAAAAATCAACAGTGCATTGTGTTTATCACACAACTCTCTGACCCCCTGAATAAACTCGGGGGTCGGGGAAATAATCCCCCCTTCTCCTTGCAACGGCTCCATCATCACCGCACAGGTGCGATCAGACATCAGCCCAGCTAAGGCTGCTAAGTCATTATAAGGGATGTGGGAGACGGCCTGTGGTTTAGGGCCGAAGCCGTCAGAGTAGGCCGCCTGCCCCCCCACCGTTACCGTAAAGAACGTACGGCCATGGAAACCCTGCTCGAAGGCAATAATTTCTGATTTCTCAGGGCCAAATTTATCCGCGGCGTAACGACGAGCCAGTTTCAGTGCCGCCTCATTGGCTTCAGCACCAGAGTTCGCAAAGAACACCTTTTCAGCAAAGCTGTGCTCTGTGAGCTTTTTCGCCAGACGTAAAGCCGGTTCGTTGGTCATCACATTGCTGAGGTGCCATAACTTATCGGCTTGCGATTTTAGAGCATTCACCATAGCAGGATGACAATGCCCCAGGCAGCTCACCGCAATACCACCGGCAAAGTCGATATATTCGCGATCGTCCTGATCCCAGACACGTGACCCCTGCCCCTTCACCGGAATAATCTGCATCGGGGAATAACAAGGAACCATGACCTCATCAAATAATTTACGTTCTACTTTTTGATCCGTTGCCATCACATTATCCTTCTGTGCACGCCGTCTTAAGCATAGTATTTACATTTTATTAACCAATTCCAATAGCAGAATATATTTTTTGTCTGACAAAGAAATTGCTTACACCCAGTTTATGTACATATTTATGCGGGATAAAGGAAAAGTTATTAAGTGGGGATTAGATAAAGCTGTTTTTCCACCTAGGAAACAAAGCGTGACGGAAAATAGGCGAGTGAATAAGATTGCTCGCAGTATTCAGCAAGAAAAGATAATAAAATGTTACAAATAGTGATAAAGATCGCGATTGTGAGGCCGATAAAAAACAGAAAAATGGCCATTCCTGCCTAAATCAAGTTATTTCACGCTGGAGAAAGTTCGCTAATAGCTGATGACCTTGCTCGGTCAGAATACTTTCAGGATGAAATTGCACACCTTCAATCGGCAATGTTTTATGGGCAATACCCATGATCTCATCAAACTGGCCGTCTTTTTCCGTCCAGGCCGTCACATCGAAACACTCAGGCAGGGTATCGGCTTTCACCACCAGAGAGTGATAGCGAGTGACCGTCAACGGGTTATTGAGCGAGTGGAAGACACTGCGGTCGGTATGGATCACCGGTGATGTCTTACCGTGCATAACCTGACGGGCACGTACCACTTCGGCGCCGAATACCTGAGCAATAGCCTGATGGCCTAAACAAACCCCGAGGATAGGTAGCCGGCCCGAAAAATGTTCAACCGCCTGGAGCGAAATACCCGCATCATCAGGGGTACAAGGCCCGGGGGAGATCACCAAATGAGTCGGATTGAGCGCAGCAATGCCGGCAATATCGATTTCATCATTACGCACCACTTTCACCGTCGCACCTAACTCGCAAAAGTACTGGTACAGGTTGTAGGTAAAAGAGTCGTAGTTGTCGATAATTAGCAGCATTGATCCATCAGCCCCGGGTGATTTGGCGGTCTATTTTGCTATAGGAAATAAGAAAGGCAAGCTTTACCAGACAACAGCGCTAAAAAAGGCCAGCATATGCTGGCCCCAATAATTACAGAATGCCCGTTATTACGGACGGGGAACGAACCCTACCGCTTCATACACTTTTTTCAGGACAACAGATGCGCGTGCTGACGCTTTCTCAGCACCTGCACTCATCACCTGATCTAAGAATGCGCGGTCTTCACGGTACTCTTTGTAACGGGCTTGCAGAGGCTCAACCATCGCCACAACGGCTTCTGCCGTATCTTTTTTCAGGTGACCGTACATCTTGTCTGCGTATTCTGCCTCGATCTGATCCAGACTCTTGCCTGTCACACCCGACATAATACCCATGAGGTTAGACACGCCCGGCTTGTTAGCAATATCAAACACGATACGCGCGGGATCTTCAGAATCGGTAACTGCACGTTTGATTTTCTTGGTGATCGATTTCGGGTCTTCAAGCAGGCCAATAACATTATTGCGGTTATCGTCTGACTTGGACATTTTCTTCAGCGGATCTTGCAGGCTCATGACGCGCGCACCAACCGGTGGAATATACGGTTCCGGAACCACAAACGTGTCGCCATACAGGTTGTTAAAACGGTTCGCAATGTCACGAGCCAGCTCTAGGTGCTGTTTCTGATCGTCACCCACAGGCACCTGGTTTGCACCGTAAAGCAGAATGTCTCCCGCCATTAATACCGGGTAGCTAAACAGCCCGCAATTGATATTATCAGCGTTACGCTGCGATTTATCTTTAAACTGGGTCATACGATTAAGCTCACCCATCTGGGTGTAGCAGCTTAGAATCCAGCCAAGCTGAGCATGCTCAGGCACATGGGACTGTACGAACAACGTGCTCTTTTCCGGGGTAACACCTACCGCAAGGCAAAGTGCCAGTGCGTCAAGTGTCGCTTCATAAAGTGCGGCCGGATCCTGACGTACGGTGATGGCATGAAGGTCAACCACACAGTATTGGCAATTGTAATCATCCTGCATCTGTTCCCACTGACGCAGCGCACCCATGTAGTTACCAATACTCAATTCGCCGGAAGGCTGCACGCCACTTAAAACAATGGGTTTACTCATGATGGGATTTTCCTATCTAACCTGACTAAGCCGCGACTCTATCGCCGCTGGCAGACATATCAAAAAAAGGCTTATTTCTAGAATCTAGATTCTAACCACTTCAGTCAGCTGGCTAAAGTGATCTAACACAATATCTGGCTCACTGGCACTGATTGGCTGGCCATAATTGTAACCATATGTGAGACCTACAACATAACATGTTGCTGCTTTAGCTGCCAAAATATCATTGCGGGAATCACCGACCATCAGCATCTCCGAGGCGGTCAGCTGATGTTTTTCCATCAACCAGTGCAACGCATAAGGATCCGGTTTCTTCAACGGAAAAGTATCGCCACCGACAACATCCGAAAAGTAATCACTGATACCATGTTGTTCCAGCAGGTGAGGAACAAACTGAGCAGGTTTGTTCGTCACAATTGCCATCGGGATCTTAGCCTGGTGGAAGGCAGACAATGTCTCTTTCACTCCGGGGTACAGGGCACTTTTGTGGTGGCCGCCCTCATCATAGAAGCGATCAAATAAAGCCCGGGCTTGTTGATGCAAGGCGGGATCAAGATCCGGCGCGACCTCATGGCTCAAGCTTAACGCCCTGCCAATCAGAATATCGGCACCGTTGCCGATCCAGAGGGTAACCTGCTCGACCGAGACGCCGGGACGGCCTAACGCTTGCATGGCCTTATCTGCCGCATCCGCCAGATCGGGAACGCTGTCGAGCAGCGTTCCGTCCAGATCAAAAGCAATAAATTTTATGCCTTCAAACAATTTCATTATCACTCAACCTTAGCCAGCTCTTCACGCATTGCATCGATCGCCGCTTTATAATCAGGTTGATTAAAAATGGCAGAGCCGGCAACAAACATATCGGCGCCCGCTTCTGCAATTTCGCGAATATTATCTACTTTTACACCGCCATCAATTTCTAGACGAATATTTCGACCTGATTCATCTATACGCTTACGTACTTCACGTAATTTATCCAGCGTGTTCGGAATAAAAGACTGACCACCAAAGCCAGGATTCACTGACATCAGTAGGATCATATCGACTTTATCCATGATGTGATCAAGAGAATGAAGTGGCGTGGCGGGGTTTAATACCACGCCGGCCTGACAGCCGTGTTCTTTAATTAGCTGCAGGGTACGATCCAGGTGTTCAGTTGCTTCGACATGGAAGGTGATCATCGTAGCGCCTGCCTTAGCGAAATCCGGAATAATTCGGTCAACCGGTTTCACCATCAGGTGCACATCGATCGGGGCTGTTATGCCATAATCACGCAATGCCTGACAGATTGGCGCACCAAACGTCAGGTTTGGTACATAGTGATTATCCATCACATCAAAGTGCACCACATCCGCACCCGCAGCCAATACTTTCTCAACATCTTCACCAAGACGTGCGAAATCTGCAGACAAGATAGATGGTGCAATCAAAAAATCCTTCATGTTCAGCCTCTATACGATACCAATGGTCACGGTTAAAATCGCCGCAATTCTACCCGATCCGGTTAACAATGTCTTAATAGATATATTCAAACGACGGTGATTCAGCATTAAGTGATGGTTTAGGTAGTAAGCTAAAAAGACCAGAACGAACGACTGGAAGGGAGAGAAAAATGCCGGAACAGAATGAAAACTCACCACCACAGAAAAGAAAAACAAAAAGAAGGCTGGCACTTAGCGTAGCTGCGGCTTTATTTGGTGTACAGTCAGATAAAAACCGCCAGCAGGACTTTAATCAGCGAAGTCCCTGGCCGTTTATTATTGGCGGTGTCATCGCCATTGTGGTTTTTGTCGCCTTGTTAATCGCGGTTACCCTCTCGGTCACCGCAATCCATTAATCGTTGTGCTGACAGTCTGTCGGTTTGAACAGGGCCAGTAACTCATCAACCTTATTACGCCCCGCACCATTACGACTGATCGTTCGCTTTACCTTCACCACCGACAAATCGGCGCCATGGTATAAACGCCGGGTCAGGGTGGTATCATGATTGGAAATCAATACCGGAATATCACGCTCGGTTGCCGCTTTTTCTGCCGCATCTGCCAGTGCAGCCTGATCATCCAGACTAAAGCCATTGCCCGCATACGACGTGAAATTAGCGGTAGTCGACAGCGGCGCATAAGGTGGATCGCAGTAAACCACACTGCCTTTGCGCGCTCGCGAAAATGTCTGGTGGTAACCCTCACAGACAAACGTGGCACGTTTCGCTTTATTGGCGAAATAATACATTTCATCTTCAGGGAAGTAAGGCTTTTTATAGGAACCAAACGGCACATTAAAGCCGCCTTTTTTGTTATAACGGCATAATCCATTAAAACCATGGCGGTTCATATAGAGAAAATACAGCGACCGCTGATAGGGATCCTGAGTCTGATTGAAAACATCACGAATTTCCAGGTATGCCCCTTTCTGGTTGTATTCAGGGGTGAACAGGGTTCTGACATCTTTAACATACTGATCTGGATTTTCTTTGAGGATATTATAGAGATTGATCAAATCCGGGTTTATGTCCGCCAGTAAATACTGTTCAAAGTCAGTATTCAGAAACACCGAACCCGCCCCGACAAAAGGCTCAATTAACTTACGCGCGGGTGGCAGGTGGCGTTGGATTTCCTCAACCAGAGAATACTTACCCCCAGCCCATTTCAGAAATGCACGATGCTTTTTCATTCAGCTAAACCTACCACCAATACCAAGACCCCTCGAAAGGTGGCGGATTGTACCTTATTTATCACCTTGTCTGATACCAATTACCGGAAATATCTACCACCAAACCGCAAGGATATTAAGATTATTTTACCCGTTCAATTTCGCGATGGATCTGGGCATAAGATTTTACCCAAGGCTGTACGGCCTGAACGCTTGTGGGCAGCTTGGTTTCAGCCCGGCGTGCGGTCACGATATCCAGGTAATCTCCGGTGATCACGATAAACCACGACTCACCATTACGGCGGGTTTCATACAGTGTGGTTATTTCACTGATATCATGTTCCGTGACAAACTTTTTTGCCGCCGCTAACGACTTCAATGCCGCCAACTGCAGCGTATAGTGACGACTGTCAATCGCCTTTAGCTCGCTGCCAAGCACGCTTACCGGCCGAAAGCCAGTTTCAGTCGCTGAAACCGCCGCAGGCTCTACCGTTTCAACCAGAGGCTCTGCTAACGTCGTCATTGCGGTTTCATTCGGTCGCTCTTGCTGATCGATGGTTTGCTGAGTAATGGCCTGTTCTCCACTGCCGCCGAGCGCTTGCTCCGATATCATGGCATCAACAACCTGTGATGGCACCACCACACGTTTGCTCTCATCATTACGCCCAACAGTTAAGCCTTCAAGCGACAGTTCAGGTGGCAATACATGAGAATCATTATTGATCCCATCTTGCGGTGACACAGGCTTAACGGTCGCCGGATCGCGTTTATCAGCTTCGACCAGTTCGGGTTCATCAAAACGGCCGGTGTTCAGGCTCGCAGATGATTCTTCTACCGCTGCCACATTGTCCGTATTAACGGCTGTTCTCATGCTTGTATTGGCTGTTGTCTCGTCATCGGCCGGGAACAGCCAAAAGACGAGACCCGCAGCAACAACCGCAAGCAGTACAATAAATAATGCGGCGGGTGAAAGAATACGCGATGACGAGTGGGTCATGTCTTTACTCTCTGTATGATCTAATTGCATTAAAGCACCCGGGCGAGCAGCCATGGTGGCGGCCTTTTCTCTGAGTACACGTCTTCCATTTGCATCCAGCTGATCGCCAGAAAGCATAACTTCGACAAAGCTTTGTACTTCTTGTTCAGTTAAATCAGAAATTTCTAACTCTAGCGGCAATTGCCCCTGACCATGAGAGACCTGATCTAAATATTTATTGAGCCGCCCGGGCTGACTCAACAGCAATACATTGATCTGCCACAGAGGTTCATTTTGCGCTTTTAGCACTAAAGCCCATAATTCAGCGATCATGGTAGGGCTGAGTAACTGGGCGTCATCAATCACTAGCAACACATGGCAGCGATTACCTTCCAGCATGCGTTCAAGGCTTTGCTCCAGGGGATCCTGGTCGTTAAACAATGGCTTGGCTACTAGCTGCTTCAATAAAATTGAGCGGTGCTGGCTATCTGTCTGGGTCGGATAACACGTCAGCAGTGCCTGATTGGTGTCGGCGGCACAATGCTCCAGATAGCGTTGTGCCAGCCAGGTTTTTCCTGCACCGTCACCACCAGTGACCTGAATGAGATTAGAACTAAAACGGGTTAAGAATTGAATTCGGGAAAGCAATTGGATCTGGCTGTCCAGATCCAATGTTCTAGCATTACTGTCGCTTGTCATTTCGGTTACAACTTAAGCATCAATCACACGACGCAGAACGTCGTGTGATACATCCGATACCACCTCTGCTGTACCAATTGATGTTGGTAATACCAGCCTCAACTGCCCTGATAATACTTTTTTATCTCGCATCATATGCTTGATAAAACTGTCAAAGTTCATCGAGTCCGGCGCATGAACAGGCAACTGTGCACGCTCATGCAGGCGGATAATACGGGCCACGTCACCTTGGCTCAGCAACCCTTGCTCGCAAGCAGTCTTTGCAGCTAACACGGTACCGGCCGATACAGCCTCACCATGCAACCACTGACCATAGCCCATTTCCGCTTCAATCGCGTGACCGAACGTATGGCCTAAATTGAGTAAAGCGCGGACGCCAGACTCTTTTTCATCGGCGGCAACCACATCGGCCTTGATCTGACAACAACGACCAATGGCATAACACAGCGCATCGTTATCCAATGCCTGTAGTTTTTCAATGTTCTGCTCTAACCAGACAAAAAATTCATAATCGGCAATAATGCCATATTTAATGACTTCAGCCATGCCTGCCGCAAATTCGCGTGAGGGTAAGGTTTGCAGGCAATAATTATCAATCACTACCGCTTTAGGTTGATAAAAAGCCCCGACCATATTTTTGCCCAGCGGATGATTCACGGCGGTTTTACCACCAACCGATGAATCGACCTGAGACAATAATGTTGTCGGTACCTGAATAAAATCTACCCCTCGCTGATAACTTGCCGCAGCAAAACCGACCACATCACCAACCACCCCTCCACCTAGCGCGACAATCACCACATCACGGCCATAATTACCTTCCAGTAAGAAGGTCATGATTTGGTTAAACGTATCTAACGTCTTGTATTGCTCGCCATCGGGTAACTCTAGCAGCGCAACCTCACACTCTAATGAGCGGATGGTTGTCATCACCTGTTCAGCATAAAGCGGCGCGACTGTCTCGTTACTAACCACGACGACACGTCGACCTGCACTGATTACAGGCGAAAACAACGCCGGGTTATTAAATAACTCGGCGCCGATAGAGATAGGATAGCTTCTGTCACCTAAATTGACGTTGATCCGTTCCATGGTCAGCTTCTCTTGTGTTATTAACGCTCTTCAATCATTTTGATGATTTGGTTAGCGACCACTTTCGCACTTTGATCGTCAGTGCGAACAACATAGTCAGCTACCTCTTCATACATCGGGTTTCGTTCCGCCGCAAGTGCCTCCAGCACTTCGCGTGGCTTGTCAGTCTGCAGCAGTGGGCGTTTTTTATCACGTTGTGTACGTGCTAACTGTTTTTCAATAGTAGTTTCCAGATAAACCACCACACCACGTGCAGATAAGCGATTACGGTTCTCTTTACTTGTTACAGAGCCACCGCCTGTCGCTAACACAATACCTTGCTCTTGTGTCAGATCATCAATGACAGCTTCTTCGCGAACGCGGAAACCAGCTTCGCCTTCAACATCGAAGACCCAACTGATATCAGCACCGGTACGTTCTTCAATGACTGTATCAGAGTCAAAGAATTCCATATGCAGTTGCTGTGCAAGATGTCTACCAATAGTACTTTTGCCGGCACCCATTGGGCCGACTAGGAAAATATTTCGTTTTTCAGCCATTTTTAGCAATTTTACGCGCGGTTAAGAAAACGACACCGCCCGCAGGCTATGAATAAAAGCCCGAGGCGCCAACTTCCTCACATATAATTCGTGATAAGACCGAAAATTATCTCAGGACTCACGACCATTTGGCAATAGCTAGAGCCCATCAAAAGCGAAGTTTACTGAAAAACGATCGTTGGAGTGACAAAAATCAATAACTCACGCTTACCCATTTCTTCCAAACTATGACGGAAAAGGGCCCCTAAAACCGGCAAATCACCCAATAATGGTACTTTTTCGACGGAGTTATTGATTTGCTGTTCATAGATCCCGCCCAGAACAACCGTCTCTCCATTTTCAACCAATATCTGGGTGCTGATGCGCTGAGTATTGATTGCGACGGCCTCTCCGGTGCCAGTACTGATTGTAGCACCCGGCTTATCCTGGGTAACAACCAGATCAAGCACCAGCTTATTATCCGGTGTTATTTGCGGAGTAACCATTAAGCTCAGCACGGCCTTTTTGAAAGAAACCGAGACCGCGCCACTGGATGCAGCCTCCAGATAAGGTATTTCCGTTCCCTGCTCGATATAGGCTGTTTGCTTGTTGGTCGTCACTAAACGCGGACTGGAAATAATTTCTGCCTTAGATTCAGCCTGCAGCGCTGACAACTCCAAATCGAGCAAGATATCGCCAATTTTGGCAACCTGAAAAGCAATACTCGATGCCCCGGTTTTCACCGCCGCTAAATTAACATTAAGAAAGTTATCAACGGTTGAGTCACCATCCAATAATCCGACGGAATCAAGATTATGTTCAATGGATCCCCCAAGCGTGAAGTCACCCTTTCGCTTCGAAAGCCCCCAGCGAACCCCGATCTCATCGACATCACCTTCATCCACCGTCACAATACGCGCTTCAATCTGGACCTGTTTTACCGGCCTATCCAGGGCGGCAACAATCGCTTTGATACCGTCAACACTGTCATTAATATCTTTGATTATTAATGCGTTGGTTCTCTCATCCACATGCAGGGAACCACGCGGGGACAACATGCTGATCCCCCCTTCACTACCTTGCAATAAGCTGGCTAAATCCGAGGCTTTGGCATAGCTCACCTGAATAAGCTCCGAACGCAGTGACGCCAACTCTTCTTCTTTGCGCTTTGCCTCCAGCGCTTTCTGTTCATTCTGTGCCAGCTCAGCCTTTGGCGCGATCAGCACCACCGATCCCTGAACTCGCTTATCCAGCCCTTTGGCCTGCAGAATAATATCCAGTACTTGTGGCCACGGCACATCATCGAGGCGCAGAGTCACATTACCCTGTACGGTGTCAGAGACGACCAGGTTAAAATCATTATATTCAGCAATAAGCTGCAGCACATTACGTACCGGCACATCCTGAAAGTTAATCGATATTGGCTTGCCTTTATAAGCCAGCTTCTGCTGTTGTACTTCGTCTTCCCTTTTTTGTCTGGCGCTGACCAACACGTCAAGCCTGGTGCCCTTCAAGGTATAATCATAGTTAAAAGCCGAGGTCATCTTAAGCACCAGCTTGACACCTTTGCCCGTCCGGAAGGTCTCTATCGAACTCACTGCCGTGGCAAAATCAGCGACATCCAGCACATAGATCATCTCATCCGCAATGCTGGTATCGACTATTTCAACGTGCAACTGGTTACCCGATTTCCGTATATCCACCAAAGTCTGCACTTTTTCCAACTGCACACTTAAACGCCCCCGCCCCTCCTTGTCGCGTTTAAAATCAATCTTGGTAACCTGATTATCCATTTTGCTGGCTGCGGCAACTGTCCATGCCATAGGAGCAATGCACAAACAGAGAACAAGCAGACGCACAATTTTTGCTGTCATGACTGTCGGAACATTTATTTTCATTCGTTTTTGAGCCTCTTCCTTGTCTTTAGGGCTGAGTCAGAGTCAGCTTCATTGGCCTTGTCAGCCAACAACCAACGCCATCGGGCAACGTTTCTTCAATCTCAATACTACGGGAACTAACACGCTGGACCTTGCCATGGTTTAAGCCGAGATAATGCCCTTCCCGAATTTTTACCAGCTTTCCTTCCGGGGTATAAATTAATGCCCAGAGCAAGCTGTCATCGCCAAGCACACCTTTCATCGTCAGTTGGCCGAGCGGATAGTTTTCCAGGGATGTTCGGGTTCGTTGTAAGTCCGGCTGCCAGCAGTCTTTGTTACTGCCCTCTTCGCGATCCTGCTGCTCAGGCCGAGGACGAACAAAGGGGATCCGGTGGCTGGTCATCACAAATTCGTCAGCAACAAACACAAACGGTTCGGGTAGCGGCTCAACGTTAGCTTTCGCCTCGGTATAAGCTTGTGAGATAAACGCCTGGATCGGTTCTTCATTGGCTTGGCACCCCAAAAGCAATAACGTCAGCGGTACAGTAAGCCATAATTTATTCATGGTGATCCCTGATAATTACTCGGAAGCTTTAAAGCGATAGGTACTGGCAGAGACTTTCAGCGACAACGTCTCTTGCTGCCCAGTTTGTTCGACCACTTTTAAATCAAAGTCTTTCAGCGTGACAATACGGGATAGCTTGGCAATCGATGCTGCAAACTGACCGATTTCCTCATAACTGCCGGTTAATTGCATATTCAGCGGCAGCTCGTAATACCATTGCAGTTCAATGCGCGGCGCCCATTGAATACGCTGGAACTCCAGCCCGTTTCTGATCCCGATATCATTGATGCCTGACAATAAGCTCGCCAGCTCTTTTTCTACCGGCAGCTGGTTGATCACGGTGTGGTAACGCTGCTCCAGCTCCTCAATCTGTTTTTTCAGTGTCGGCAACTCAGCGACCTGGGCGGCTCGGTCAATCAGCTTGACCCGTAACGCCATCTCTTGCTGCTTAAGGCTTACCAGCTCATGTTGCAACGGGGTCAGCCAGTACCAGTAACCAACTGCGGCGACAACGAGTGCCAGAAAGAGTACGACAACCGACTGCGGAATAATCGGCCAATCCGTGATTTCATCTAAATCTAAATCATGCCAGTCACTCACCCTTTTTCTCCTTGCGGGCGCTTCGGTTTAGGTTGCTCTTGCGCGGCAGCCGGATCCTCATCCGTGGCCCTGACCATGTTGAAAGACGCTTTGAAACGAGTGAGCTCCTCTGCATTTTTTCCTTTGGTTGCAATAATCGAATGCATCGCCACATTTTCCAGCCAGACTGAATGCTCTGCATTCGATAGCAGCGATGCCAACCGGCCATTCGACTCACCCACGCCATTGAGCGATACGTTTCCCGCTTTTAACGTTAAATCTTCCAGATAAACACCGGGAGGCACTAGTGCCGGTAACAGACTGAAAAGTTGAGTCACCCGATTCCGCTCTTGCTGAATATCAACAATCACCTGCAAACGCTTGTTTAACGCATCACGCTGTTTATCGAGCTCGGGTAAAAATGCCCGTCGCCGCTCCAAAACCGCAATCTCTTGCTGTAACCGCTGATTTCGTGACTGCTGTAATGCCTTTTGCTCAACGATATAACTGGCAGCCAACCAATGAACCGCCACAACCGTGGCGACGGCAACCACCAGCAGGGCGACAAAACGTTGCTTGTGTTTTTTCCGCTTATCTTCACGCCATGGCAGCAGGTTTAATTTATCGATCATTCGGCAAGTCCGCGAAGTGCTAATCCCGCCGCAACGGCATACTGGCTGTACCTTCCCGTAGAGATAACATCAAGTTTTCGACTGCTGGAAAAGCAACTCAACGGATTCATCCATACCGCCTCAATGCCCAGCCAGCGGCTGAGTAACTCATCAGAGACCACATCCTGGCCCCCACCACACAGCCAGAGACCTTTCAGTGCTGCTCGTGGATGGGTGGAGTTATACAGCTGAAATTGACGTTTCAGGTGATTGGCCAGTTGCTTGGTAAAACTTTCCATCACATCTGACGGTAATGAAGAAGGTTGTTCTGGCAATGAGAGCATCCGCATGTTGTCACCCCCCCCGACACTGGTGTCCGGGATCTGGCTGGTACCAAAGGCGATTTCTCGATGATAGGCCGCCGCGCCAGTGGGTTTAATACAGAATCCGGTCTGGCGCTTACCTATATCAACGACGCACCAATGATCATTCATTCCCGACGTTGTCCTGTAATGGTCGGCCAGCCACAGCAAAGCATGGGTTTGTAGCTCCATCACTTTCGGGCTTAGACCGGCTTTTTTAATCGCGGCAATACGACTATCGATGGTGTCTTTGCGTGAGGCAAAAACCTGATACGGTACCGTCATTGCCGGTGAGGCAAACGAATCGGAGACCAAGGGAAAGAAATCCATCCAGAGTTCTTCGACCGGAAAGGGTGACGAGGCTCCAAGTGCCTGAGAAACGGCAAACTCGGCCTCTTCGTCACTCAGATCAGCATCGAGCTGAATGACTTTACTGATCACTGCGCTATCGGGTAGGGCCAGCGTCACTTTTCTTGCGCCAAAAGGTAAGCGCTTTTTTAATTTACGCATCACTGACAATAAGGCGGTGGTGTTCACGCTATGCTGATCATTAATAATTCCAGAAGTCAGAATGATTTCAGCAAAGCCAGATAATTTCAGTTGGTCTTTTTTTTGATTCAGCACAACCGCTTTAACGCTGTGGTTGCCAATATCTATTCCGACACTTAATGGGTTACGAAACATACCGTGTTATGCTCCCTGATAACGGAAAAGCAAACTATTTCTAATAAACACCATCCAGTGGCATTAATTTTATTTCTGTTTATCTTTATACTATTGGTTGAAAGATAATGGATAATGACCGGTTGGACGATGGCGTAACGGGAAATCTCAAGTGAAGTTCATAAAGCGATTACTTATACTTGCAATGATTTGCATAACTCTTGGAGTCAGTACAATCTTTGGCTTTTACTTCTATGTAAAACCAGAGCTCCCAGATGTTGCAACACTAAAAAATATCGAGCTGCAAACCCCCATGCAGGTATTTAGTGCTGATGGACAGCTGATCTCACAATTCGGTGAGAAGCGGCGTATCCCATTAGAACTGAAAGACATTCCACCTCAAATGCTAAACGCATTTATTGCTACCGAAGACAGCCGTTATTACGAGCATCCGGGAATTGACCCGATAGGTATTGCCCGTGCCGCATTTGTCGTTGCCACTTCTGGTTCAGCCAAGCAGGGAGCGAGTACGATTACCCAGCAGCTCGCGCGCAACTTCTTTCTCTCTAACGAGAAGAAAATCATGCGTAAGATCAAAGAGATCTTTATCGCTATTCATATCGAGCAGTTGCTGAGTAAAGATGAAATTCTGGAACTCTACCTCAATAAAATATATCTCGGTTATCGTTCTTATGGGGTCGGGGCGGCGGCACAAGTATATTTCGGCAAGGAGGTCGGTCAACTGACGCTCAGTGAAATTGCGGTGATTTCCGGCTTACCCAAAGCCCCGTCAACCATGAACCCAATTTACTCGCTGGATCGTGCAACAACACGCCGCAATGTCGTCTTGGGCCGGATGTTTGATGAAGGCTACATTACTCAAAACGAACTGAATCAGGCGCGCTCTGAACCTATCACTGCTCGTTACCATGGCGCAGAAATTGAGTTGAATGCACCGTATTTTGCTGAACGCGCCCGTGCCTGGATGCTTGAACGCTATGGTGAGGATGCATATGTCTCCGGGATGCGTATCTACACCACCGTGAATGCAACCTTACAAAGGGCGGCGGAACGTGCCGCCATCAGCAACTTGCTAAATTATGATCAGCGCCACGGCTATCGTGGTGCCGTGGCGACACTGTGGCAACCCGGCCAAGCCGCATGGGGTACCACTTCAATCACCGAGCACCTGAATAAACAGCCTGCCTACGGTGACTTAGTCGCAGCCGTTGTCACCAAAGTAAATAGCCAGTCTGCCGAGGTTGTGATCAAAAGCGGTGAACACGTTAGCATCGAATGGGATGGCATGAAGTGGGCTCGTCAATTTATCACCGATACCCGTCAGGGTCCCGCGCCAAAATCTGCCACCGAGATCCTGACAACCGGTGAGCAAATCTGGGTACAGCAACAAACTCGCACCAGTGAAGACAATACCGAAAGTCAAGCCTGGATACTGAGTCAGGTTCCCGATGCCAATACCGCTTTTGTGGCCGTTTCACCGCACAATGGCGCAGTCTCGGCAATGGTCGGCGGCTTTAATTTTGTCCACAGTAAGTTTAACCGTGCTACCCAGTCAGTGCGCCAGGTCGGCTCGAGTATCAAGCCCTTTATTTATTCTGCTGCTTTAGATAACGGTATGACACTGGCGACCTTAGTCAATGATGCCCCCGTTAACCGCTGGGATCAGAGTCAGGGAACCGCGTGGCGTCCGAAAAACTCACCGCCAACCTATAATGGTCCGACACGTCTGCGCCTGGGCTTAGCCCAATCGAAGAACGTAATGGCCGTTCGGGTATTGCGGAGTGTCGGCCTAGATCAAACCATCAGTTACCTGACCCGCTTTGGCTTTAAACGTGAAGACTTACCTCGCGCCGAGGCCATCGCTCTGGGCGCCGGTAACTTAACACCGATAGAAATGGCACAAGGTTTTTCTGTTTTCGCTAACGGTGGTTACTATGTTGAGCCTTACTTTATTGAACGAGTTGAAGATCCCTATGGCAACCTGATCTATCAGGCCAACCCAAACATTGTGTGCAATAGTAAATGTCAGCAGGAACAACAGCAAGCAGGGGATCCTGTCGCGACCAGCCGAGCGGTGCTGAACGATATTGCCATTAGTGAGCAGGAACTGAGTACTGCCGGCAGTGATCAGGAACTCGATCAGCAGCAGGTTAACTACGCGCCTCAAGTAATTTCAGAGCAAAATGCATTTCTGGTGCGTGAGATGATGGAAAGTAATATCTGGGGCGGTGGTGACTGGCGCTATGGTTCTGGCTGGAATGGCACCGGCTGGCGGGGTCAGGTACTGAAGCGACGCGATATCGGCGGCAAGACCGGTACCACTAACGGATCGAAAGATGCGTGGTACTCGGGTTTCGGACCGAACATTGTCGCGACGGCCTGGGTCGGCTTTGACAGCCATAGCCGCGAGCTTGGCAGAGCGTCCTGGAACAATAATCTGGACAAAGAGCAGATTTCCGGCGGTGAGGCGGGGGCAAAAACAGCTCAACCGGCATGGGTCGAGTTCATGAAGGCCGCGCTGGAAGATGTCCCGGTTCAACGTAAGCAACTGCCGAATGATATCGTGACGGTGCGTATTGACCGTGAAACCGGCAAATTATCCAACCGTGATGATTTTAGCTCAATGTTTGAATACTTCACCAAAGGCTCAGAGCCAACCGAGATGGTGACTGAGGGCGGATCATACGGCGTGTTTGAATCAGAGAGCTCTGATGAACTGTTCTGAGTAACATCGGCTAATCAAGACCCACACAAAAAGAGCGCCGGAATGGCGCTTTTTTTGTACCTACTCCGCCAGCGCCGCAGGTATCTGCTCTTTGATCAACCACGCTATTTTTTCATAACGCTCCCGCAGCGGTGAGCCTGGCCGGTAAGCTAAGGTGATCAATCGGGTCGGTGCCGGATCATAAGCCCTAATATAACTGACACCATCACGACTGTGCGCTTTTGGTGTCGCCAGCTTCGGCAACAACGTAATCCCACTGCCTGCCGCTACCATGTTACGCAGCGTCTCTAAACTGGTCGCTTTAAATTGGCCGTCTTCTTTGGCGCCGGCAGCAAAGCAAAATCCCATCGCCTGATCACGCAAGCAGTGGCCATCCCCTAACATCAGCAAAGTTTCACCACTGAGGCTGGCCATATCCAGCGACGTTTTCTCTGCCCAGGGATGAACATCGGGAACAGCAACAACCATAGGTTCGTCGTACAATGGCAGCTCAATAAAATGTTCGGTTTCTTTTACCGCAGCCAGAATAAGGCAGTCCAGCTTGCCAGTTTCAAGCTGATGCACCAGCTGATGGGTTTGAGCCTCATGCAGGAACAATTCCAAATCGGGAAATGACTGCTTGAGGGTTGGGATAATCAACGGCAACAGGTACGGACCAACCGTTGGAATAAAACCGATATGCAGCGGGCCAGCCATACTTTCACCTTGCTGGCTTGCCAATTCGGTCAGAACTTTCACTTCCACCAAGACCTTCTGTGCCTGCGCCACCAGACTCAGCCCGGCATCGGTAAATAACACCCGGCGACTGGTACGCTCTAGCAACGAGACCCCTAATTCGTCTTCCAGCTTGCGGATCTGCCCGCTCAGCGTCGGCTGACTGACAAAGCAGGCTTCTGCCGCCTTTCTGAAATGTTTGTGCTCAGATAAAGCAACCAGATATTCAAGATCACGGATGTTCATGTGGCTTTTGCTCAACGATAGGAATTAACTATCAAAACCATAGCAGCAAACGATTGGAGCTATCAAGCCAGAAATCGCATAATCATCACATCAAAACGGAGAGCAGATTGATACGCTCCAATTGAACCAGACAAACAATTAAAATTTAAGGAATACGATTATGTTTACATCTAAAGAAGGTCAGGCTGTACCACAAGTTACTTTCCCAACCCGCCAGGGCGACCAATGGGTAAACGTGACAACAGAAGAGTTATTCGCAAACAAAACGGTGGTGGTTTTCAGCCTGCCGGGGGCATTTACCCCGACTTGTTCTTCAAGCCACCTGCCGCGTTACAACGAGCTGGCATCCGTTTTTTCTGAGCACGGTGTTGACGACATTCTGTGTGTATCAGTAAACGATACCTTCGTAATGAACGCATGGAAAGCCGATCAGGAAGCAGAAAACATCACTTTCATCCCAGATGGTAACGGTGAGTTTTCACAGGGCATGGGTATGCTAGTCGACAAAAAAGAGATCGGTTTCGGCCCGCGTTCATGGCGCTACAGCATGCTGGTCAAGAACGGTGTAGTAACAAAAATGTTCATCGAAAATGACGAACCAGGCGACCCGTTCAAAGTCTCAGATGCCGACACCATGCTGAACTACGTTGCACCAAACCACAAGATGCAAGAGTCAATCACTGTATTCACTAAGCCGGGCTGTCCGTTCTGTGCCAAGGCAAAACAGAATCTTATCGATAAAGGTCTTCAGTATGAAGAGGTAATCCTAGGTAAAGATGCAACGACAGTGAGCCTGCGTGCCGTATCAGGCAAGAGCACAGTACCTCAGGTATTCATCGGTGGTAAACACATCGGTGGCAGCGAAGAACTAGAAGCGTACCTAGGCTAATCCGGCCAAAGCAATAATAAAGTGGGTGGGGTGAGCGTACCCCACCATGACGGAGATTTAGGCCGGATACTGGCAAGACTTGACTGGAGAGAACCGAAATGAAAACCCTGAATGTTGATGTTGCAGTTATTGGTGGTGGTACTGCAGGCCTGGGCGCATACCGTGCAGCCAAAGCCCATACAGATAATGTAGTAATAGTTGAAGGCGGCCCTTACGGCACCACTTGTGCACGTGTGGGTTGCATGCCATCGAAACTACTGATCGCCGCGGCGGAAAGCGTTCACCAGATCGAAAAAGCACCGGGCTTCGGTATTCATCCACAGGGAGAAATCGTGATTAACGGCCGTGAAGTCATGGACCGGGTAAAGCGTGAACGCGACCGCTTTGTTGGCTTTGTGCTGGAAGGGGTTGATGAGATCCCTGCGGAAGACAAAATTTCTGGCTATGCCACATTTATCGACAACACGACCCTGGCTGTTGATGACCATACCCAGATCACGGCCAAGCGTATTGTTATCGCTACCGGCTCTCGGCCGGCTTACCCTGCAGCGTGGAATGAGCTGGGGGATCGCCTGATCATCAATGACGATGTATTTGACTGGGACGACCTCCCCCGCTCAGTGGCCGTATTTGGTCCGGGCGTGATTGGCCTTGAACTTGGTCAGGCGCTAAAACGCCTTGGGGTTGAAGTGGTAATGTTTGGCCTTGGCGGCCAGGTTGGCCCGCTCACCGACCCAGCTGTGATGGCCTATGCCGATAAAACCTTCAACGAAGAGTTTTACCTCGATGCCGATGTCAAACTGGACAGCATGAAGCGCCAAGGAGACGTCATTGAAATCAAATATTGCGGCAAAGATGGCGAGCTCAAAGAGATCACCGTTGATTACGTACTGGCCGCAACCGGTCGTCGACCTAACGTCGACAAGCTGGCGATTGAAAACACCACGCTTGAGCTGGATGAACGCGGTGTACCTGCTGCCGATCACTTCACTCTGCAAACGTCCGTCGACAGCATTTTCATCGCCGGCGATGCCAGCAACCAGCTACCGCTGCTGCATGAAGCTGCCGATCAGGCACGGATTGCTGGCGATAATGCCGGACGCTTCCCGGATATCCGCGCCGGACTGCGCCGCTCCACGATCTCGGCGGTATTTTCCGACCCGCAAATCGCAATGGTTGGTGAAACCCACAAGGAAATCATCACCCGCCTTGGCAACTGCGGTTGCTTCGAAACCGGTGAGGTGTCATTTGAAAACCAAGGCCGCTCACGTGTCATG
Source organism: Photobacterium sp. (assembly GCF_057456235.1). Lineage (NCBI taxonomy): Bacteria > Pseudomonadati > Pseudomonadota > Gammaproteobacteria > Vibrionales > Vibrionaceae > Photobacterium > Photobacterium sp. The sequence continues at coordinate 58,175 of NZ_JBVCPH010000007.1, forward strand.
CTGCGCAACAAAGGGGTGCTGCATGTTTACGGCGAACACGGAACCGGACGCTTCCTGGGTGCCGAGATGATTGGCCCGAATGCCGAACATCTGGCGCACCTGCTGGCGTGGGCGCACCAGAACAAGATGACCGTTGCCGAGATGCTGGATATGCCTTTCTACCACCCGGTGATTGAAGAAGGTGTCCGTACCGCCCTGCGTGACCTGAACGCCAGGCTGCACCTGGGTCCGGCAATGATTAAACACTGCCTGGACTGCGGCCCGGGCTGCTAATCAATAGAATGTACTGGTACCAGTAATACCGGTAAAAATATGCCCTCACCTGGTGAGGGCTTTCCGTTAGCGCATAGCTGAAAGTGTTTGCGCCTAATTAAGCGTACAATGCAGGTGTCATGGGGTGATTTGAGAACTAAACAATGGGATGTAACCGCTGCCGCAGTCGTGCTTTCAGCCAACAGGCGTTCAAACAAAAGTTAGGCCGTTGTCGCCAATGCATGGGGCAGCTAACCATGCTAAGTGGATTAAGTTGGGCCGCGTGGTGGTATTTCTACCGTAGCCAACCTGCCATGGTTGAATCTATCGCCCTCATCTTTGCCGCCAGTGCATTTTCACTGTTGCTCGCGGCCCACCTGCTGGTCGCCTTCATTCGGCGCCTACGTATCAGACCAACCGGGATGAAATAGTCTGAAATTCTTGTTATTAAAGAAAAAACCGGCTAATAGACCGGTTTTTATCTTTTAAGTCGTTTTATCCAAAAAGGCCGATAAATTCAGATTTAAGCCACATTCACGGTCGGAATAGCCAGTTCCTGATCCAGCCGCACCTCCAGTGCCACTTCATCGCAGGCATGCTGACGCGGGCAACGATCGCAATCTTTCATCACCTTTTCCGGCAGCAATGATTTAGATGTCGGTATAAAGCCCTGCTTCATAAAGAATTCTGGCACCCGGGTTAGGACAAAGACATTCTTAATCGCCATCTGGCGGGCCTTCTCAAGCAAATACTCGACAACCGCCTTGCCCTGCCCCTGATGCTGCCAGCCGGCTTCTATACCCAGCGAGCGGATTTCAGCCAGACCTGAATCATAAACATAAAGCGAGGCACAGCCTGTTACAGTACCGTGGTGTTCGGCGACCGCAAAAGAGCCGATATCGCGCACCAGTTCATTGCGTTTACGCGGCAGATTTTCACCCAGGCCAGCCCAGTAAACCACCATGCCTTCAATCGCGTCGAGATCAGTGAGACGAGCGCCGCGTACTTTCACCTCGGGTGAATAACGCTTCTCTAACCGCTTCTCAACCTGCCCAATCGCATAGTCGACCTGATTAGGCGCCACGCCTCCTAGCGCGCAACGCTTATCTAAGCATGACTCAATAGTCAGGATCGGATAGACATCCTCTTCAATTACCGCAGAAAATGCTTTCATCTCATCAAGTGACAGCTCTTCTAAGGCACATCCTTTAGCAATAGCGGCCACAACCGCTACCCCCACAATGTGGTGCGCCTCGCGGAACGGAATGCCTTTTGCCACCAGGTAATCCGCCAGCTCTGTGGCATTCGAATAGCCTTGCATGGCAGCTTCGAGAGTACGCTCTTTGTTAACCTGAATACCGTCAAAACAGAGTGCTGCCATTTCCATGCAGTCATTCCAGCTGTCTAGCGCATCAAAAAGACCTTCTTTATCTTCCTGCATGTCTTTGTTGTAAGCCAGTGGTAACGCTTTAACGGTCATCATCATACCCGTCATGGCCCCGTAGACCCGGCCACATTTACCTCGGATAAGTTCAAGAGCATCCGGATTTTTCTTTTGTGGCATCAGTGACGATCCTGATGTCACGGTATCCGCTAACTCAATGAAATTCGATTCACCCGAGTTATAGAAGATTAAGTCTTCCGCCATCCGTGACAGGTGCAGCATCGAAATTGACGCCGTCGATAGCAATTCCATCACATGATCGCGGTCAGAGACTGAATCTAAGCTGTTACGAGTCGCCCGTTGAAAACCAAGGCTATGGGCCAGCATTTCACGATCAATCGGATATGCCGTACCCGCCAGTGCGCCAGAGCCCAGAGGACAGGTATCAAGGCGATTTAACGCATCATGCAAACGCGAGTAATCACGCTCAAACATTTCAACGTAAGCCAGACACCAATGGGCAAACGTGACGGGCTGAGCACGTTGCAAATGGGTATAACCAGGCAGGACGGTGGCTTGATGCTCACGCGCCACCGACACTAGCTGATTTTGCAATTTATCAAGCATAAGAAGAAGCTCTTGCCCCTGCTGACGGCACCAAAGTTTCAGATCAGTCGCGACCTGGTCGTTACGAGAACGTCCCGTGTGCAGCTTCTTACCTAAATCACCGACTTTGCCGATTAGCTGTTGCTCAACCCAGCTGTGAATGTCTTCGGCATCAGAATGTAAAATCTGCTCCGGATCTTCCATCACGGCTAGTTTCAGCTCATTCAGCGCCAGCTCTAACCGCTGCTGCTCACCTTCCGTCAACACATCAACCTGGTGCAGTGCTTTTGACCATGCTATAGAACCAACGATGTCCTGCTCCGCCAAACGGTAATCAAAACGTAGTGAATCGTTGAACTGCTTAAACCGTGTGTCAGCTGCCTGACTAAAACGTCCGCCCCATAATGCCATGGTACTTCTCCTATGCTTCGCGACTCGACTTGCTCATTGCTTCAATGAAATTATTTTTGTTTTTTCAGTTCGTTCAACGCACGAATACGACTTGCCAGCGAGTAAAGACGAATAAAGCCGCCGGCATGACTGTGGTCATACACCTCATCTTCCCCGAAGGTCGCAAACTCTTCTGAGTACAAGCTGTTCAGCGAGCGTTTCTGAACCACAGTCGCCTGACCTTTATACAGTTTTACCACAACTTCGCCACTCACATCTTTAGCAAGTTCCTCGGCGGCGGCTAAAATCGATTTACACAGAGGGGTAAACCAGCGGCCATCGTAGATGAGGTGCGAGGCTTTCAAGCCGACCGTTTCACGGAACTCGTACGATTCTTTATCCAGCACGAGTTGCTCAACGGCACGCAGGGCTTCGTTCATGATGGTGCCACCCGGCGTTTCATAACAACCACGGGACTTCATGCCAACCAGACGGTTTTCAACGATATCGATACGACCGACACCGTGCTCGGCACCTTTTTCATTGAGATATGTCAGGGCATTAAATGGTGACATTGCCTTGCCGTCAACCGCAACGACTTCGCCTTTCTCGACCAGAATTGACACTGTTTCCGGGGTGTTTGGTGCGTCTTCCGGATCTTTTGTCCATACCCAGCATAGTTCATTCGGCTGGTTCCACGTATCTTCCAGCACACCGCCTTCGGTAGAGATATGCCATGCATTGGCGTCACGCGAATAGATTTTTTCCAATGTTGAAGTGCAAGGGATATCACGCTCTGCCAGGTAATCCAGCAGGGCTTCACGGCTACGCAGATCCCATTCACGCCAAGGTGCAATCACAGTAAGGTGCGGAGCCAGAGCAGCGAAGGCTCCTTCAAAACGAACCTGGTCGTTGCCTTTACCTGTACAGCCATGGCACAGTGCATCCGCCCCCACTTTCAGGGCACACTCGACCTGCGCTTTGGCAATGATTGGACGCGCCATGGACGTACCCAGGAGGTATTTCCCCTCATAAATCGCACCGGTTTTCAAGCTTGGGTAGATATAGTCTGCCACCATCTCTTCTTTCAGATCGGCGATATAACAAGATGATGCACCTGATGCGATGGCCTTCTCTTCAATGCCTTCAAGCTCTGCTGCGCCCTGGCCAACATCGGCAACGAACGCAACCACTTCACAGTCATAGTTCTCTTTCAGCCATGGAATGATTGCTGATGTATCCAGACCGCCGGAATAGGCTAATACGACTTTAGTTACCTTGCTCATGATGCTCTCCTCGTGCCCGCTCGACGGTCATCCCGTTCAGGCTGCTTTAAAATGTTCTGAAATAAATTGTTCTACAACTGTTTTTGTTAAAACCCCATTTCGACTGTACTGTTGGCAGTGACAGTGAATACAGGCTTTACACCGAAAATTTAGTACCGATACTCTGGCCATCAAATAATGCTGCCAGCCTGTCGGGATAACGCCAGGTGGCGACTTCAATCGGACGGCCTAAGGCTTTTGCCGCTTCAAAAGCCGCACGAACTTTTACGATCATGCCGTCAGTGATCACCGCTTGAGTGATCAAGGCTTCAGCTTGTTGCTCTGTTAGGCTCGGGATCAGGTGTCCCTTGCCATCTAATACGCCGCTGACATCCGACAGCAGTACCAATTCCGCATCGAGAGCGGCGGCGACAGCAACAGCCGCCTGATCGGCATTCACATTCATCAGTTCACCGTTGGCATTAAGGCCAATTGAACTGACGATAGGCAAATAACCCGACGCCATGATTTGGCTTACCAGGTCGCAGTTACCCGGCGCGGCCTTACCCACCGCCCCTAAGTCCGGATCCAATTCGGTGACCTGACACAGCCCGCCATCAGCCAGACTCAGCCCCACCGCCGAAACACCGGCTTTCATCGCTTGTCCTTGGAGTATTTTGTTCGCGGTTCCCGCCAATGCGCCGGCAATAAATGGGATCAGCTCTTTCGGCGTTACCCGAAGCCCTTCTTTCTTAACGGTCTCCAGTTGTAATTTCTTCATCAAATCATCAACCAGGTAACCGCCGCCATGTACGATCAGTAATGGACGCTGGGCGCTTTCCTGATAGTGATGAATGGCATCAAACAACTTTTCCAGCGTTTCATCACACGACAGCGCTGCACCGCCTAATTTAATAACCAAAGGGATCTGACTCATGGTGACGGCTCCTATACCAACGCAGTTAATTGCGCGAAGTCATTTCGAATATTTATGCACTGCACCGCCTGACTGGAGGCGCCTTTCCATAAATTATCAATCGCAGATGTTAAAATAATGTGCTGACCCTGTACTTTCCAGCCAATATCGCAGAAGCAGGTATTGACAACATTCTGGATACTGGCCGTTTGCTCACCCAGCAGCCTGACTGCATGGCCACCAGCAATCCCCGGATAGGCCATCGCCATTGCCTGCCCGACCTGCTCAGCCTCGACACCCGCCGCTAGCTTCGCGGTAATCGTCGCCAGAATACCGCGCTTGAAGCTGCCTAGGTGGGGAGTGAAAATCACTTCACTGCCGAGGTGGTTGGCAATTTCCGGTTGGTGGCGGTGACTGAACAGGCCATAAGCCTGTAAACTCACCTCACAAAAACTATTGATCATGGATGCTTTACGCCCTGCCCCCGACACCCCGCTCACCGCATTGATAACAGGCCATTGATTTACATCGAGCAAGTCAGCTTCAATCAGGGGTTTAAGCGCCAACTGAGAAGCCGTTGGATAACAGCCGGGCACCGCAATTAACTGGGCATGTTTAATCGCCTTGCTGTTCCATTCCGCTAAACCATAAACGGCCTGTTCCAGCCATTGAGGGTGCTGATGGACAAAGCCGTAATACTGATTATAGAACTCATCATCCTTTACTCTGAATGCACCAGATAAATCAAACACCTGACAACCGGCGGCCAGAAAAATCGGAGCCAGGTCATGGCTCACTTCATGGGCTGTTGCCAGTAAAACAATGTCCGCCTGCTCGGCAACCGCAGCCGGTTCAGATAAAGGTTGCAGCGGCAGATCCACGATACCCTTGAGCTGGCCATGCAGATCGCTGATGGGCTTATTGGCATCCAGGCTATTGGCCGAGACAAACAGGCCTGCCAATTGAAGATGCGGATGGACATGCACCATTTTTGCCAGCTCAGCGCCGGTATAGCCGCTGGCACCGATAATGAAGGTGTTCAACATAAGAAATTCCGTTTTATCTGCTTTGGTTTTTTGTAAAGCATTAGGTTTTGAAACAGTGCTGTTAACACAGCGAGTGATGGGGTGCACGAGAGGCACCAAGCGAATCAGACTTAGCGTCGTCGGAGGGAGTTCTGATTGTTGATCTTCGCTTGGTTCATGTTAATTTTTTCCTACTTCTGGCTTAAGAGCCCGGTTGCATTTGTTATCAATCAGCGCAAGAAAATACAAATAAATACTTATTCATCTTGCTTGCATTTATATTTTTACCGTCTAATCCTTAGGCTGTCAACAACAGAAGTAGAAAAAATGGTCATTTCAGGCTTTAGCTATGCTTATAAAGAGCGGATTTACCAATCGGTTCCTCGCTCTGCCAATATACGGTTCGAAGCAAAGCAATGAGACGGGCATATCTCTGGTCATCAAAAACGACAGTATTGCCGGAGGAAATTTTGCCGGCTTGCCATTTCACTGACAGTAAAATGACACAAATAATGTGCCACATGACACATATTGACGAAATAAACTTTCAGGACGAAAAGCAGAGTATGACCAAAATCAAGGTAGACTCGATTTATCGCCCGCAAATGCAATCACGGTTGACCTGAAAGTGGGATCGCGGATAGATTGTCACAATACTGTTGCAGATTGGATGTAACAAAATTACGAGATGGATACGATATGAAGGAAAAATACAGCGCGTTAAGAAGTAACGTAAGTATGCTCGGCCACATGCTGGGTAATACCATTAAGGATGCACATGGCGAGCCTCTGTTTGAGAAGGTGGAAACCATACGTAAGCTGTCAAAATCGGCTCGGGCAGGTAATGACGACGATCGCGCGAGACTGATCGATGAATTACAAAACCTCCCTGATGATCAGCTTCTTCCTGTTGCTCGTGCCTTCAGTCAGTTTCTTAACCTGACCAATATCGCCGAACAGTACCATACGATCTCACGCCACTGTGAAGAGCACATTTGCAGTCCGGATTCTATCGATTCCCTGTTTGGTAAGCTCAACGCCAATAATGTCAGTCAGCTTGACTCTATTCAGGCGGTGCGTGATCTGAACATTGAGCTGGTACTGACGGCTCATCCGACAGAGATTGCCCGTCGCACCATGATCCACAAACTGGTACAGATCAACAAGTGCCTGTCGAGCCTTGAGCTGAGCGAACTTTCTCACAGTGAACGCCTGCGCGTGGAGCAACGCCTAGAGCAGTTGATTGCCCAGGCCTGGCACTCTGACGTCATCCGCAAACAGCGACCGACGCCGCTCGATGAGGCCAAGTGGGGATATGCGGTGGTAGAAAACTCGCTGTGGCAAGCGGTGCCTGAATTCCTGCGTCAGTTTGACGAGAAACTGGTTCACCATCTGGGCGAAGGCCTGCCTCTTGATGCCTCACCGGTTAAATTTACCTCATGGATGGGAGGAGACCGCGACGGTAACCCGTTCGTGACCTCAGAAGTCACCCGAGAAGTGCTGTTGCTGTCCCGCTGGAAAGCCGCCGATCTGTACCTGGGGGATATCCAGGAACTGGTTAGCGAGCTGTCAATGGTCATATGCAACGATCAGGTTCGCGAGCTCGCCGGCGATGAGCATGAACCCTACCGTGCCATCCTGAAAAAATTACGCACCGAGCTGACCAACACCCGCGACGTGCTGGATGCCAAAATTCAGGGCCATGACGCGCCTAACCTTAAAGTGATCACTCATGTTGATCAGCTGTGGGATCCTCTGCACGCTTGTTACCAGTCTCTGCACGCTTGCGGCATGGGGATTATTGCAGACGGTCTGCTGCTTGACGTTCTGCGCCGTATTAAGTGCTTCGGCATTCACCTGGTCCGTCTTGATATCCGCCAGGAAAGTACCCGCCACTCTGATGTTATTTCAGAGCTGACCCGTTATCTGGGGATCGGCGATTACGATCAGTGGAGCGAACAAGATAAGGTGGCGTTCCTGATCCGCGAACTGGCGTCAAAACGTCCGCTGTTACCACGCGACTGGCAGCCCTCAGCAGAGGTCCAGGAAGTCATCGATACCTGTAACACCGTGGCCGAACAACCCCGCGAAGCGCTGGGCGCCTATGTGATATCAATGGCACGTACCGCTTCTGATGTATTAGCGGTGCACCTGCTGCTGAAAGAAGCAGGCTGTCCGTTCCGCATGGATGTCTGCCCGCTGTTTGAAACACTGGAAGATTTAAACAATGGCGCCGCCGTCATCAGGCAATTGATGAACATTGACTGGTACCGCGGCTTCATTCAGAACTACCAAATGGTGATGATCGGCTATTCTGACTCAGCGAAAGATGCCGGGGTGATGGCGGCAGGCTGGGCACAGTACCGCGCAATGGAAGAGCTGGTTGAGGTCTGTGAAGAGGCGGGGGTTGAACTGACTCTATTCCATGGCCGCGGCGGCTCTATCGGCCGTGGTGGTGCACCGGCACATGCCGCACTGCTCTCTCAGCCTCCTCGCAGCCTGAAAGGCGGCCTGCGTGTTACCGAGCAAGGGGAAATGATCCGCTTTAAGCTGGGCCTGCCGGATGTGGCAGTCAACAGCCTGAGCCTTTACACCAGTGCCATTCTTGAAGCAAACCTGCTACCGCCACCCGCACCAAAACAAGACTGGCGCGATCTGATGGACGTGCTGTCTGAAGTTTCCTGCGAAGCATACCGCAACGTGGTGCGTGGCAATGAGCAATTCGTGCCTTATTTCCGCGCCGCGACGCCAGAGTTAGAGCTGGGCAAACTGCCATTAGGCTCCCGTCCGGCGAAGCGAAACCCGAACGGCGGGGTCGAAAGCTTACGTGCGATCCCTTGGATTTTTGCCTGGAGCCAGAACCGCTTGCTGCTACCTGCCTGGCTAGGTGCCGGTGAGGCGATCCAGTACTCAATCGACAAGGGCCATGCCCAGCTACTCGAAGATATGTGCCGTGAATGGCCCTTCTTCTCGACCCGCCTGGGCATGCTGGAGATGGTGTACAGCAAAACCAATGTCGGCATTGCACAGTACTATGATCAGCGCCTGACAGATAAGTCATTGTGGCCGCTGGGTCAGCAACTGCGCGATCAGTTGCAACAAGACATTAAGACGGTGCTGAATGTTGAAAACAACGCGCACCTGATGGAGCAGGATCCGTGGGGTGCCGAAGCCATTCGCTTACGTAATATCTATGTCGAGCCACTCAACATGCTGCAGGCTGAATTGCTGTACCGGACGCGCCAGCAAGAAGAAATATCACCGATACTGGAAGAGGCGCTGATGGTCAGTATCGCGGGTATCGCAACGGGAATGAGAAACACGGGTTAATTTGCCGCACCGGAGAAAAAATCAGATAAAGGTCACTTCGTGTGACCTTTATTTTATCCTACCTGAACCGCCGTATCCCTGTTGAACACCATGATCTTATCGCCCAGCGTTTATTTTATTCTGACGCAATATTGAGACAAACGCCCAGCAATGTCTTGCACTAGAGTAAATGATGAACCTTGTGAAAGCAGGTGATGCAAAACCGATTGCAATGCCAGTCTGGATAAAGGTCACATGATGAGTAATTGACAGCCTAAGTGAATAAATTATTTATTCTGTCAGGTATCAGTATTGAGCATATTGATGATATCCTATGTGATCTCGATCAGGCAGTGCAACATGACGATTATAACAAACGCCAAAGAGCGAAGGGTAACGTCCGGTTGATTGTATTTTTTACTTTGCAGTATTTTATCGGATAGAAGAGATGTCACTACCACACGTAATTTTAACCGTGCTAAGCAATCGCGACGCAACCGGTTACGATATCACCAAAGAATTTTCACACAGCATCGGTTATTTCTGGAAAGCGAGCCACCAGCAGGTGTATCGCGAACTGAATAAAATGGCCGGCAATAACCAAGTAACCTGTCAGCTTGAACCTCAGGAAGGTAAACCGGACCGTAAGGTCTACTCGATTACCGATCTAGGCCGTCAGGCATTATTTGAATGGTTCCAGGAACCCGCTCGCAATCCAACGATCCGCGATGAGTTCTCGGCCAAGCTACTGGTTTGCGGTGTTCATAATTCAGAGCCAATGCAACAACAGCTTGAGGCGCTCATTGAAGAGTCTCACTCGCTAATGAACAACTATGAGGAGCTGGAAAAAGTCCACTTTGCTAACTACAAAGAAATGGATCGCCAGTCTCGTCTTGACCGCCTGACTCTTCGCCGCGGCATGCATAACCGCCAGGCGTGGATTAACTGGGCAGAAGAAGTTCTGGCTGAGCTGAAAGATCTGGATAGCGAAACAAGCAAGGTTGCGATCACCAAGTAACGGAATATCGCTATTTCGCCATACCGACTAAAAAAGCCGCTCAGAGCGGCTTTTTTATTGGCACCGATAGCATGTCCCTATTGGGATTAAGCCTCGACTCCTGGCTTTACGCCCAGGGTATGACAAATGGCATAAGTCAGTTCTGCCCGGTTAAGGGTATAGAAGTGAAAGTCTTTAACCCCTTCGCGGCTCAGAATTCGCACCATATCGATCGCATTGCTGGCACCAACCATCTGGCGGCTAAGCAGATCGTCATCCAGCCCCTGATATTGCTTCTCTAACCAGCCTGGAATTTTAACGTTGTTCGCCAGTGCAAATCGCTTGGCTTGCGTCATGTTGGAGACAGGCAGGATACCCGGCACAATTTCGACATCGATACCCGAGGCTGCACAACGGTCGCGGAAACGCAGATAACTTTCGACATCAAAAAAGAACTGAGTGATCGCACGGTTCGCCCCCGCATCGACTTTGCGCCTGAGGTTGATCAAGTCGGACTGAGCACTTTTCGCCTCTGGATGCACTTCCGGATAGGCAGCCACCGAAATATCAAAATCGGCCTCCTTACGTAGCAACTCAACCAGATCTGCAGCATACATATCAGGCTTTACGCCTTGTTGGGGTAAGTCTCCGCGTAATGCCACGATGTCGCGGATCCCATTGTTCCAGTAATCACGGGCAATGGTACGCAGCTCATCGCGGGTGGCATCAATACACGTCAGGTGAGGGGCCGCGATAAGCCCGGTTTGATCCTTAATCTCTTTAATAATGCTGTGAGTTCGATCCCGCTCACCCGAGTTGGCTCCATAAGTCACTGAGACAAATTTCGGCTTCAGCGTTTTCAGACGATGAATAGAATTCCATAGGGTTTCTTCCATTTTCTCACTGCTTGGCGGAAAAAATTCAAACGAAACATTAATGTCACCATTAAGATCTGCAATATTTTGATTTAACGAATCTAAGTGACTTGCGTGAGAATACCCCATAGTCAATCCCTTCCTATTCTGGCCTGCCCTCGGCCTATTCAGCAACAAATGTGACGTCTGAGAAATAACCGTTTAGACGTCTATATGTCTACAGAATGTCTTGTAACCAAATTAATGTCAACAAAGTGATCATGAATTTTTCTCAACTTCACATTGCATAAACTTCAACATCCCTTAAACACAAAAGCCCGCTACGGGCGGGCTTTTGATGGATATCTGGTGATTAATTCCATATTTGCGTTATACAGCGCTATATCCAGCCGAACAGGTCGCCGTTTGGCATACTCTATAACATCGCAGCCAGACGGTTAATATCAGATAACAATGCGCCGGCGGTAACATCACGCCCGGCTCCGGGTCCGCGGATCACCAACGGATTATCACGATACCAGCGGCTTTCAATGGCAAAAATATTGTCGCAAGGCAGTAAGTTGGCCAAGGCATGCTCTGCCGGCAACGCTTCCACCCCTACATGTGCTTTGCCATGCTTATCCAGACGCGCAACATAACGCAGCACTTTATCTTCTTTCTGGGCTTTGTTCAGACGTTCGAACAACAGCTCGTCAAGCAGATCGATCTGCTCAAAGAATCCGTCAAGCGTCAGCTCCGCCAGTTCTGCAGGCACTAGCGAGTCCACCTTGACCTGCTCCGGCTCTAACGCCAGCCCTGACTCACGAGCCAGGATCACCAGCTTGCGCATCACGTCGCTGCCGTCGAGATCATGCCGTGGATCCGGTTCGGTCAGCCCTTGCTGCCACGCCTGCTCCAGCAGTTGAGAAAAAGGCTGCGAGCCATCGAACTGCTGGAACAGCCAGGATAACGTTCCGGAAAAGATCCCCGATACCGCAATAATTTCATCCCCACTTTCACGCAAGTCCCGTACCGTGTGATTCACGGGCAGGCCCGCACCGACGGTGGCGTTATATAGCCAATGACGGCTGGTTTTGGCAAAGGCATCCTGCACCGCATGGTAATCGTCGCTCGAGGCTGAGCCCGCGACTTTATTCGCTGAAATCAGATGCAACCCATTTTCAGCCACACTGGGGTATTTGGCCGCCAGTTCAGCACTGGCCGTCACATCCAGCACCACCACGTCATCATAAGGGTTAGAGGCGAAGGTCGCGAGCAGCTCCCCGTCGGCGTACTCCACGGCTTCATCCTCGAACGCGCTAAGTGCACGCGTCGGTTCAATGCCCTGAAAATCAACCCAGTAACGGCAACTGTCAGCAACCCCGATTAAGGTAAAACTCATACCATGGCGCTTCTCGAGCTGTTCTTTCTCGGCAGCAAACAACTCAAGCCAGCGGCTACCAATATTGCCTTTGCCGCACAACACCAGGCCAATACGTTTCTGAGCCTGAAACAGGCTCTGATGAATACCGGCAATCACGTTTTCAGTATCGACCTTACGCAGCACCGCAACCAGGCTCAGGCCGGATTCCGCTTCTTCCATAAACTCCACCGGCAGCCTTTTCAACTGCTGATAGAAGCCGTGGCAATGCACGGGGTTATTGACCACACCCGCCCCTACCGCGGCAACCATTGAGAAGCCTTCTCGCAACCTCAACTCGGCAGCAATCCCACTGTCTTGCAGCAGTGCCAATACGCCATTCACCACCTCGCTGGTATATGCCAGCAAAATACGTCCCTGATCGGCCTCAGTGCTCTGTGCCAGCGGTAACAGTTGCGCCCGCAGCAAGGTACGAACCAGCTCGGCCTTTACGGGTTCAAGTTCATGTGAACGCGGGACATCTATTTCAATCAGGCATATCTCGTCTAACGAGGTGACAATTTTGGCACCACGCCCGGAAGCTAATATCCGCTCTACTCGGGTCGAACCGGATTCCGGTTGATGGCTGCTGCGCAAGGTTAAACCAATCGCACTCTGGGCAACCGGCTGTAAGGTTCGGCTATGCAGCACGGGGGCCGCCAGGCGGGCCAGTTCATTGGCTTCATCCAGGCGCAGCAGAGGCAGCAGGCAGGCATCACCGACTTTGCGCGGATCTGCGCTGTATACGCCAGCCACATCGCTCCAGATAGTCACCCGCGACACCTCCGCCAGGGCACCGATCACCGTGGCGGAATAGTCAGAACCATTACGCCCCAGCAACACCGTTTCTTGCTGCTGATTACGCGCCATGAAGCCGGTGATCACAATACGATGCAAGCTGTGCTGGGCCAGCTGCTCTTTCAGCAACGGCCAGGATTGAGCACGATCCACTTCCGGTTGAGCCACCCGCTCTGCGCGGAGGAAGCTTCGCGAATCAAGGTAAGTCGCCTGCATCTCATGGTGATTGAGTAAGGCGGCCAGCAATCGGGCAGACCACAGTTCGCCATGGCCTAAAATTGCCGCGTATACCGGTTCTGTCATATCCTGCTCATTGAGCTTAGCCAGGTTACTCAGTTCTAGATGCAGCTGGGTCAATAGCGCATCAGCAACAGAGCCGGTCACCAGCGCTTCGATTAATCCTTGCTGATACTGGCGCAAGCTCTGCAACGTCTCATGGGCCTGCCGCCCGTCTTTGCCGAGTTGTTCAATCCACTCAATCAGCTTATTCGTTGTTTTTCCGGCTGCTGAAACCACAATCAGATCTTCAACATCGGAATACTCTTGCAGGATCGCGGCGACCCGACGATAGCAGTCCGGATCGGCCAGGCTACTGCCGCCAAATTTATGGAGCTGGCGATGGGCTGGCTGTGTCATCATGCCCCAACCTCCGCCGTTTGCTTAAATGCCTGCTCAAGATCTGCGATCAGGTCGCGAGGATCTTCCAGGCCAACCGACAGCCGTAACAGGGAGGGCTTAATACCGGCTTCGGCCTGCGCTTCATCGGACATCGCACGGTGAGTCATACTGGCAGGATGGGCAATCAGGCTTTCCGTGCCCCCGAGAGATTCTGCCAGTGAAAAACAGTTAAGAGCCGCGACAAATACTTCCAGCTGACGCGGGCTGCCTGCCAGTTCAAAGCTGAGCATTGAACCAAACCCCTGCTGCTGGTGAACGGCAATATCATGACCCGGATGATCCGGTAACGCCGGGTGATAAATCTGCCCGACCAGCGCCTGAGTTTGCAGGTATGCCAGCACCTGGGCTGCATTTTCTTCATGCATTCTCATCCGGGGCACTAAGGTTCTTAACCCTCGCAGGGTTAAATACGCATCAAACGGCGCGCCTGTTGCCCCGATGCAGTTCGCCCACCAGGCAATATTCTCGGCTTGCTCCGGATCTTTGGCAATCAGGATCCCCCCCACCACATCAGAATGACCGTTGATATATTTCGTGGTGGAGTGGACCACAAAATCAGCCCCCAATTTTATCGGCTGCTGCAAGACCGGCGATAAAAAGGTGTTGTCAACCGCAACCAGCGCACCAGCCTGTGCTGCATGCCGGCACAAGGCTTCAACATCAAGCACCCGTAACAGCGGGTTTGACGGGGTTTCAACCCAGATAATTTTAGGTTTTTTCGCCAGTGCCGCCGCAAGTGCGGCCGGATCGGACTGATCGACAAACTCAACCTTGAAATCACCTTTATTGGCACGGGTATTAAACAAACGGTAGGTTCCGCCGTAGCAGTCATGCGGGGCAACAATTAAATCTTCCGGGCCTAACAGCGCTGAAACCAATAAGTTGATGGCTGCGGTGCCGCAACTGGTGACCACGCCTCCGGCCCCCCCTTCCAGTTCTGACAAGGCATCGGCTAACATATTGCGGGTCGGGTTACCCGAGCGTGAATAATCGTATTGGGGAGGCTCACCGAGCTCTGGAAAGCTATAGGTGGAAGTAAGATAAATAGGTGGAACAACGGCATGGTGTTGGCTGTCTGATTCAATACCGGCACGTACGGCGATGGTGGCAAACTGCTTGTCACTCATAATAACCTTCCTTGTCTCGGGCTAAGCCCTGTTCCCGAATAAAATTGCAGCAATCACATTAACTACATTTAATTGAGCCGTCAACACTTCTAGACGTCTATATGTCTTTCCTTATGGCAGTAAATCCCGCTAAAATTCGGAGATATAGTTATTTGATCCCAACATCGCTGAGAAGGTATAACATGGCAGAGTGGAATGGCGAATACATCAGCCCATACGCGGAACACGGTAAAAAAAATGAGCAAGTTAAGAAAATTACTGTTTCGATTCCATTAAAGGTTTTAAAAATACTGACGGATGAGCGTACTCGTCGTCAGGTAAATAACCTGCGTCACGCAACGAACAGTGAATTGCTTTGTGAAGCATTCCTGCACGCTTATACAGGTCAGCCGTTACCAACCGATGACGACATCCGTAAAGATTGCCCTGATGATCTGCCAGCAGAAGCCAAAGCCCTGATGGACGAAATGGGGATCAAATACGAAGACATCAATGAATAATCGCACAGCTACGCGATCGTAAGCCACCCGCTATCTCTATTTACCGATGATAGACTGATATAAAAAAACCAGCCAATCGGCTGGTTTTTTGTTATCGGCATAAAGCGATCTGTCGGTATTCAGTTTGCCGCTCTATTTCAAGAGCACTTTTATTTGTCTTCCATGTAGCCAACAGGCATCTCAATCTGGGCAACGCCCGAATCAATCGCCGCCTGGGCGACAGCTTTGGCCACACGAGGAAGCAAACGTGGATCCATTGGC
Source organism: Photobacterium sp. (assembly GCF_057456235.1). Lineage (NCBI taxonomy): Bacteria > Pseudomonadati > Pseudomonadota > Gammaproteobacteria > Vibrionales > Vibrionaceae > Photobacterium > Photobacterium sp. The sequence goes on from NZ_JBVCPH010000007.1 coordinate 73,957, forward strand.
TTGGGAATAATGTATTCCATACCAAATGCCAGCTTGTCGACGCCGGCGGCTTTTAATACTTCCGCAGGAACCGGCTCTTTGGTCAGTTCACGAATGGCTTTAACTGCGGCCAGTTTCATTTCGTCATTAATTTTGCTCGCGCGTACATCCAGGGCACCGCGGAAAATGAATGGAAAACAGATAACATTATTGACCTGGTTAGGATAATCAGAGCGGCCAGTCCCCATGATAAGATCATCGCGTACCGCATGTGCCAGCTCTGGCTTGATTTCCGGATCCGGATTGGAACAAGCGAAAACAACAGGCTTATCAGCCATCAATTTAAGTGCTTCAGGCTCCAATAAATTCGGACCCGATACCCCGACAAAGATATCAGCGCCTTCGATAACATCTTCCAGTGTACGTTTATCGGTATTATTCGCGAACAGCTGCTTATATTCGTTAATGTCATCACGGCGCGTATGGATGACCCCTTTGCGGTCAAGCATGTAGATCTTCTCGCGCTGGGCACCCGACTTGATCAGCAGTTCCATACATGCCACCGCCGCCGCACCGGCACCTAAACAGACAATAACAGATTCACTGATCTCTTTACCTTGCAGTTCAAGGGCATTCAGCATTCCGGCGGCTGTGACAATCGCGGTACCATGCTGATCATCGTGGAAAACCGGGACGCTACAGCGTTCAATCAGACGTTTTTCAATTTCAAAACAGTCTGGCGCTTTGATATCTTCCAGGTTGATCCCGCCAAAGGTATCAGCGATGTTGGCCACTGTATCAACAAACTCATCAATCGTGCGGTGCTTCACTTCAATATCAATAGAATCGAGACCCGCAAAACGCTTAAATAGCAGTGACTTACCTTCCATTACCGGCTTCGAGGCCAGAGGACCGAGGTTACCTAAACCCAGAATTGCCGTGCCGTTAGTAATGACCGCAACCATATTGCCTTTACCCGTGTATTTATACACATTCTCTGGATTTTTGGCGATTTCTCGAACAGGCTCAGCGACACCCGGGCTATACGCCAGCGCCAGATCTTCAACCGTATCTGCCGGCTTAGTAAGTGCTACTGCAATTTTTCCTGGTACTGGGTAAGCATGATAATCAAGTGCTTGTTGGCGAAAATCTTCAGACATAGTGTTCTGGGTCCTAAGTAAAAAGGAGAGCTTGATCCTAAATGAAAATGATGTTCAGTTCGATCTTGAGAGGCAGATCATATTCTATCGCGATAGAAAATCCTAGTTCAGTACAACAGGTCCAGCCAATTGGATGCTCATTTAGGATACTTATGCCGAAAAGCGGGTGGGAATTGTGCTACACAGGAAGAAAGGAGAGATAACGCAGCCAGGATGACTTAATAAAACGGTCGAAAACTCGTGAGCAAAATGAAAAAAAGGGATGCATATGCATCCCTTTTTTCGGAATTCATCTGGCTAATATTATTTAGCAGAAAGAGCACCGAAACGCTTGTTGAACTTGTCGATACGACCACCAGAGCTAACTTCACGCTGCTTACCAGTGTAGAATGGGTGACATTTGTCACACACATCAAGGTTAACATCTTTACGCATAGTTGACTGGAATACGAAGTTGTTGCCGCAAGAACAACGAGCGTTCACTGCTGAGTAATCTGGGTGGATACCTTGTTTCATGGGATAACCTCAAGCTAAGGCCGTGTCGCTCTCCCGATCCAAAGCCGGGCACCACACGTCGTTAAATACAGTATGCCGCAAATGCGACAAATTAGGCGGCGTATAGTAATCAATCATGCAGCCTAGATCAACCAACTCGCTACTTTTTTCATCACATTATTCATCGCCTGCTTGCTATGGCTCGATTTATACCCAAACGACGTCAAAATAGATCAACCCTGCCTGTTGCAATTGCCGGGAGAACTGCTTGTTACTGACAACATATGCCGGGCTACCTCCGTTTATTTATCCGTTTGGGATAAAGCGCCGGGCAAGGTACACTTCCCTGATAACATAAAAGTCTTCCTTCATTATAGATCCTGCAGCCGTTCAGCTCTCTCGAACTGGATAGCTACAGCTTTTTCAGCGGTTAGTTATGACACCCAAGATTGCCAAAGTGGCCCTTCCAGTTCCACTGGATAAAGCCTTTGATTACCTGGTCAAACCCGGCACATTCCCAGTCGTGGGTGGTCGGGTACGCGTTCCATTCGGGCGGCAGCAGCTGGTTGGACTGGTCATCGCCCTGACAGATCACTCTGATTTCCCGCTTAACCAGTTAAAACCTCTTAATACGGTGATCGATACCGCACCATTGTGGCAACCCCCGCTGTTCAGTTTGCTATCTTGGGCCAGCAGTTATTATCAGTATCCATTAGGGGATACCCTGGCCAACGCCATGCCGGCGTTACTGCGCAAAGGACGGAGTGCCTCTCCTGCCACCCTGAAATTCTGGACGCTGACCGAAGCCGGCCGGGATCAACCGCTAACGGCACTCAAGCGTGCGCCGCGACAGGCACAAGTGCTGAATATTTTGCGCCACGGCAACACCAGCCATGAAGCCTTACTGGCCGAGGAAGTCAGCTCTGCAACGCTGAAAAACTTGACGGAAAAAGGCTGGATTGCAGAGCAACAGGAAAAACCGCGCCAGAACAACTGGCACAACGATTTTGCCCTGACCGAAGAAAAACCCCGCTTGCATGAAGAGCAGGCCCTGGCCGTCGCCACCGTCAATGCCAATCCCGATTTTGGCTGTTATTTACTGGAAGGCGTCACCGGATCCGGCAAAACGGAAGTCTACCTCAATCTGTTAGAGCCGGTATTAGCCGCTGGCAAGCAGGCACTGATCCTGGTGCCCGAAATCGGCCTGACCCCGCAAACCATAAACCGTTTTCGCCGCCGTTTTAATGTTCCGCTGGAGACCGTGCATTCTGGCCTCAATGATACCGAGCGCCTCTCTTCCTGGCTCGCGGGGCGCGATAACCAGGCAGGGATCATTATCGGTACCCGCTCAGCCTTATTCACCCCCTTTAAGCACCTCGGCATCATCATTGTTGATGAAGAGCATGATGCCTCGTATAAGCAGCAAGACAGCTTGCGTTATCATGCCCGAGATCTGGCCGTCATGAGGGCCAATAAAGAAAATATACCCATCGTATTGGGATCGGCCACGCCGGCGCTGGAAAGCTTGCATAACGCCAAAACCGGTAAATACCACCACCTGCAGTTAACCCGGCGGGCAGGCAATGCACAGGTCGCCCGGCACGGCGTCTTAGATGTCAAAGGATTGTATTTGGAAGCCGGGCTATCCGCCCCTTTAGTGGCGCAAATGCGCAAACATTTAACCGCGGGTAACCAGGTCATTCTGTTTCTCAACCGCCGCGGTTATTCGCCGGCGATGATCTGCCATGAATGTGGCTGGCTGGCTGAATGTGACCGTTGTGATGCCTACTACACCCTGCATCAGCAGTCGGGGCAGTTACGCTGCCACCACTGTGCCACCCAACGTCCGATCATGCATCAATGCGAGAGCTGTGGCTCGACCCAGCTTCATGCGGTCGGGGTCGGAACCGAGCAGCTGGAACAACAGCTGGCGACATTGTTCCCTGAATACAAAACCGTGCGTATCGATCGCGACAGTACCCGCCGCAAAGGGGCGCTGGAAAATTACCTCGAGGCCATCAAGAATAATGAATTCCAGATCCTGATCGGCACCCAGATGCTGGCCAAGGGTCACCATTTTCCCAATGTGACCTTAGTATCGTTGATTGATGTCGACAGTGCGCTGTTCAGCAATGACTTCCGGGCATCAGAACGCCTTGCCCAACTGTTTATTCAGGTTGCAGGCCGTGCCGGACGCGCCAGTAAACCGGGTGAAGTTCTGCTGCAAACTCACCACCCGGAGCATGCCTTGCTGCAAGCTTTGTTGCACAAAGGATATGATCATTTTGCCGATAACGCGCTGCTTGAACGCAAACAAGCCTTGCTGCCACCTTATACTCATTTGGCACTGTTTCGCTCAGAAGCCAATAATAGCGACCATAATGTCCAGTTTTTGCAGCAAGTTCGCAGTATTTTCGAGTCAAACCCGCTATTTAGCCAGACCGATGAACACCATAAAAGCTATGTCATGGGGCCAAATCCCGCCCCTCTGGCACGCCGTGCTGGTCGTTATCGCTGGCAGTTGTTACTGCAAGCCCCTGATCGTAAAACCCTGCAACGCATGTTGACCATTGCCAAACCCGCGATTCAATTACTGCCTCTTGCCAAGAAGGTTCGCTGGTCAATTGATGTCGAGCCACAGGATTTAACTTAAAACAAGCAATGCGATACAGATCACATTGTTAATGTAATTTATGCTATTGAGGGCATGTTTAATCGCACTCTTAGCGCCTACAATAACAGCCTTGTCGGCATAGGTATCAGCTCTATTTGGCTAGGGTCCTCCGGCAATATTATGAGAGAAATAATAGGAGGAACTGCAATTATGGCGACAATGAAGGATGTTGCCCAGCTTGCCGGTGTCTCAACAGCCACGGTTTCCCGTGCCCTGATGAACCCGGAAAAAGTCTCGGCCTCGACCCGGAAAAAGGTCGAACAAGCCGTTATGGAAGCTGGCTATTCGCCCAATTCACTAGCTCGGAATCTTCGCCGCAACGAATCAAAAACCATTGTGACAATTGTCCCTGATATCTGTGATCCCTACTTCACAGAAATCATTCGCGGCATTGAAGAAGCCGCGATGGAACATGGCTATCTGGTTTTACTTGGTGACAGTGGGCAGCAAAAGGTCCGCGAAAATTCCTTTGTTAACCTGGTGTTTACCAAACAAGCGGACGGCATGTTATTGCTCGGCTCCGATTTACCCTTTGATGTCAGTAAACCCGAGCAGAAAAATCTACCGCCTTTGGTAATGGCGTGCGAATACGCACCAGAGCTGGAATTACCCACCGTTCATATCGATAATTTAACCGCCGCGTATGAGGCCGTTAACTATCTGACTCAGATGGGCCACAAGCGTATTGCCCAAATATCCGGTCCGGATCAAGCGCCACTATGCCAGTTCCGATCTCAGGGATATCAGCAAGCACTCCGCCGGGCTGGCATTGAACTCAACCCGGCCTACACCATCAAGGGTGACTTCACCTTTGCCGCTGGTGCCCGTGCAGTCACGGCCCTGCTATCACTGCCTGAGCCACCGACGGCCCTGTTTTCCCACAGTGACGTCATGGCTATCGGGGCAATGCAGCAAGCAAAGCGCCTGGGATTGCGTGTACCGCATGATCTGTCAATTGTCGGATTCGATGACATTCAATTCGCAGAATACTGCGATCCACCGCTTACTACCGTTTCCCAGCCACGTTATGAAATCGGCCGTCAGTCGATGTTAATGCTGCTGGAGCTCTTAAAAGGTAAGGAAGTACAGGCAGGTTCTCGCTTACTGGATGCCAAGTTGGTCATACGGGAAAGTGCCGCACCGCCCGCACATTAAGTGGCAGTCAGATATACGGTGAGCTTATGAGTTTTGGCATAAGCTCACAAATATCTGCAACAGACCGACGTTTGCCCTCATCCAACGCCACAGAAACACTGGTCAGCCACCGTCCAAGTTTGTAACATAGGGTTATTATTTTGCCGTTATATTGTCATCATTGTGGCCACTAAAGATTATGTAAAACGCGGACGCTCGCCCAAAAAGCCAGCCCGCCACAATCGTAAAGCGCCAGTATCCAATGGCTTCCCTATTAAATGGGCCATCATTGCCCTGATCCTTGTCAGTGCTCTCGGTTATGGCTTGTATTTCCTATCTAGCTCACCGGCTCCCAAGCCAGCCCCTGAGCCAACAAAACCGGTAGCAGTGAAACCAAAGCCTAAACCACTGACTAAAGCCAAAGAGACGGCTTTACCGCCCAAACCAGAGGAAAAATGGCGCTATATTGAAGAGCTGGAAAATAAAGAAGTCCAGGTTGAATCAAAGCAAGCCCAGAAGCCAAGTCGGCCGTACCTGATGCAATGCGGAGCGTACCGCAGCAAAGATCAGGCAGAACAGCGCAAGGCGATGATTGCTTTTCAGGGGCTTGAGAGCCAGGTGAAAACCAGCCAGGGTGAAAAAGGCAACTGGTATCGCGTCATTCTTGGCCCATACCCACAAAAGCGTAAAGCCGAAAGCGATCGCAACATGTTACGCCGCGCGGGAATTGAGCCATGTGCTATCTGGTTTTGGGAGTGATCGCCGATCAGGCATAAGCCTGACCACCCCAAGCGCGACTTAATATCTTTACCAAAAGGATGCCTGAGCATCCTTTTTTGTTATCTGCGACCTCCAATTGACAACATCGTTTATCACTTTTGGCTTGAAAAATTATTCTTTCATCCCAACTATAGTAATAACATCGATACCGGCGCTGCGCCGGAGAGAACCAAAGAGGTTAGACCGTGACAACAATCGTATCTGTACGTCGAAACGGTAAAGTCGTTATTGCCGGTGATGGCCAGGTTTCCCTGGGCAACACTGTGATGAAAGGTAACGCGCGCAAAGTACGCCGTTTATACAACAACAAAGTTCTGGCTGGCTTTGCTGGCGGCACTGCCGATGCCTTCACTCTATTCGAGCGTTTTGAGCGTAAGCTTGAAATGCACCAGGGCCATCTTCTTAAAGCGGCGGTGGAACTGGCCAAAGACTGGCGCACCGACCGCATGCTGCGTAAACTCGAGGCCCTGCTGGTAGTCGCTGATGAAACCGGCTCATTGATCATTACCGGCAATGGTGATGTAATTCAGCCAGAAAACGACCTGATTGCTATCGGCTCAGGGGGGAATTTTGCCCAGGCGGCAGCAACCGCCCTGTTGGAAAACACCGATTTAAGTGCCCGCGAAATTGCCGAGAAAGCACTGTATATCGCTGGCGACATCTGTGTGTTCACCAACCACAATCATACCATTGAAGAGCTCGATACTAAGTAAGGAAGCCGCTATGTCTGAAATGACTCCTCGCGAAATTGTTCATGAGCTTGATCGCCACATTATCGGTCAGGACAAAGCCAAGCGTGCCGTTGCTATTGCACTGCGCAACCGCTGGCGTCGGATGCAGCTTCCTGAAGAGCTGCGGGTCGAAGTAACACCAAAAAATATTCTGATGATTGGCCCGACAGGCGTCGGTAAAACCGAAATTGCCCGCCGTCTGGCAAAATTAGCCAATGCGCCTTTCATTAAAGTAGAAGCGACTAAGTTCACCGAAGTCGGCTATGTTGGTAAAGAAGTCGAAACCATTATTCGCGATCTGACCGATGTTGCGGTAAAAATGACTCATCAGCAGGCGATGGAAAAAGTCCGTTTCCGCGCTGAAGAGCTGGCCGAAGATCGTATTCTTGACATCCTGCTACCTCCGGCACGTGATGCCTGGGGCAAAAATGAAGAAGCTGACAATAGTTCTGCGACTCGCCAATCATTCCGCAAGAAGTTGCGCGAAGGCAAGCTGGACGACAAAGAGATCGAAATCGATGTCGCAGCACCGCAGATGGGCGTTGAGATCATGGCGCCTCCTGGCATGGAAGACATGACCAACCAACTGCAGGGCATGTTCCAGAATCTTGCCGGTAATACCACCAAAAAGCGTACGATGAAAATCAAAGACGCAATCAAGGCGGCAACCGAGGAAGAAGCGGCAAAACTGGTTAATCATGAAGAGCTGAAAGAGCATGCGATCTACGCGGTAGAGAACAACGGTATTGTCTTCCTTGATGAGATTGACAAGATCTGCAAACGCGGTGAAGCATCCGGCCCGGACGTTTCTCGCGAAGGCGTCCAGCGCGATCTACTTCCTTTAGTTGAAGGCAGCACGGTATCGACCAAACATGGGATGGTAAAAACTGACCATATCCTGTTTATCGCTTCCGGCGCGTTCCAGATGGCAAAACCTTCAGATCTGATCCCGGAACTGCAAGGCCGACTGCCTATTCGGGTGGAACTTGAAGCCCTGACCAGCGGTGACTTCAAACGTATCCTGACAGAGCCCAATGCATCGCTGACAGAGCAGTACATCGCGCTGATGGCAACGGAATCGGTTAATATCGACTTTACTGAAGACGGTATCAACAAAATTGCGGATGCGGCATGGCAAGTTAACGAGCGCACAGAAAACATTGGTGCCCGCAGACTGCACACCGTCATGGAACGCCTGATGGAAGAGCTGTCTTTCGACGCGACAGAAAAGTCGGGTGATAAGTTCATTATCGACGAAACCTATGTTATCGACCGTTTGGGTGAGCTGGTTGAAGACGAGGATCTGAGCCGCTTTATCCTTTAGATCTGATCCATAAAGCTGCGATTGAAAATGCAGAAAACGGCGTCATTCGACGCCGTTTTTTTGTTCTTAAACAAACATTATGGCGATAAAGTTGCCCATCTCTGTGTTTTCGCCATAATACCCTTTCAACAATTCGCTAAGTAACGACATTATGAAATCATCTTCACTCGCAATCTGGCTTGATGCCGCAAGGCCCAAAACCTTGCCATTGGCCGTCGCATCGATTCTATGCGGCAGCGCAGTGGCAGGATGGCAAGGACGTTTTTCTGCATCAATCACAGGCCTCGCCCTGCTCACCGCTCTTTTACTCCAGATTTTATCAAACCTGGCCAATGACTATGGTGATGCTGTTAAAGGCACGGATAATGATGCCCGTCTTGGCCCGCAACGGGCTGTTCAGTCCGGCTTAGTGACGCCTGGTGCAATGCGTAATGCCATGGTACTGAATATTATCCTGACGATAGCCAGTGGATTGAGCCTGATTTTCCTTGCCTGTAATAATTTACAGGACATGTTTGGCTTTATGTTATTAGGTTTGATGGCGATTGCAGGCTCTATTGCCTACACCGTCGGCAATAAACCTTATGGTTACCGAGGCCTGGGCGATCTGTCCGTGCTGATGTTCTTCGGCTGGCTAGGTGTTGCCGGCACGTATTATCTGCAGGCCGGTTCGATTGATTCGATCATTATGCTACCCGCCACCGCGTGTGGCCTCTTGGCTGTCGGTGTACTTAACATCAATAACTTGAGAGATATCGAGAATGACCGAGCCTGTGGAAAGTTAACGTTAGCGGTACGCATGGGGCCGGACTGGGGACGCAAGTACCACCTGTTCCTGTTAGCCGGTAGCGTCGTCTGCTTAACCCTGTTTGCACTCCTGGAGCTGCACTCACCGTTTGGCTGGTTATTTATTTTCAGCTTTCCGCTGCTGTTCCAACACGGCAAACAGGTATTTCAATCAGCAGATGGCGCAGCACTGCGCCCGATGATGGCGACGATGGTGAAATGCGCGTTACTGACCAATCTCCTGTTTGCTGCGGGCGTCATTCTGGCTTAAGCGCCGTATTCATCACAAACGATCGCTGACACCGCACATACACTCAGGCAAGAATCAGTCATTAAGAATGGACGCCGGTTACCATTACATCCTTGTTGCAATGCAAGCACAGCTGGTTATAATTCCACCAGGCCAATGATGTTAAGTTAACCAATCTCCCCTTTTCTTTTGCCACAACAAGAAGCTAGCTTATGGAATATAATACCTCCGAACTATGCGATATTTACCTGGAACAGGTGGATGTCGTTGAGCCAATGTTCAGTTCTTACGGCGGGCGAAGTTCCTTCGGCGGCCAGATTTCTACAGTAAAATGCTTTGAAGATAATGCATTGATCCGCTCGGTACTGGAGCAATCCGGCATTGGCCGCATATTATTGATTGACGGTGGTGGCTCGTTACGGCGTGCATTGATTGATGCTGACATTGCCCAGCTTGCTGCTGACAATGAATGGGAGGGGTTAGTTGTCTACGGCTGCGTGCGCCATGTCGATGATCTCGATGAGCTCGACATTGGTATTCAGGCTCTGGCTTCAATACCGGTAGGGGCCGATAAACAAGGTGTAGGAGAAGCCGATGTTGCCGTCAATTTTGGTGGTGTCACTTTCTTGCCGGAAGACCACCTCTATGCTGATAACACTGGGGTGATCTTATCGCCTGAACCGCTCGATATTGAGTGACCCGCAGTGCCATCAAGGTACAAGATACCATCATGTACCTGAGATAAAAAAACAGAGCCAATCGGCTCTGTTTTTTATTCTACGTGATCCATCTTACCCAGCAGTGTGCGAACGCGCTCTTGCCATGCTTGATGATCATTCTGTAGTTTCTGGTTATCCTGCTCTAATACTTCACGGTTTGAACGTAGTTCTTGCGTTTCTGCAGTCAGGCTTTCGTTTGTTTCTTTTAATTCTTCAATTTCCATTTGTAGCAGAGAAATTGTATCAACAGCCATTTGTACTTTGGCTTCCAGCTTTTCCAACATTTCTAAAGACATATTGTTCACCTGATCTAAGCCCATATCATTCCCTTAAACCGTTAAGGTAATACCACACGAGCATGGTTTATATTCGTTGCTGCGCCTATTCTAGCGAGGCAGCCGCCATCTGGCATCCTCTAATCCATCCCTTTTTTGCAAATGGATGAATTTCACCCAATCTTGATAGAAATTGTACCTTGTTCTTCAAATCAAATTGCCTAAAAAAAAGCTTTGAGCTTCGCTGCCTTTGCCATTGTAACGGCCTCAGTAACAAAACAAGTTAATTCTCTGTTATAAAATTTCTATTTTTCTCTCCGCTCCAGTCTGTTGATCCCCCCGTGACTGGAAACTGGCCACAGCGCTAAAAATAACACCACCTCAGTTACAGAATGCTTGAAATTGCGATCTAACTCAATTTTCATGCAGCGCTTGCGTGCTAATTTTTATCGTGATCGTATCTCTCTTGGAGAAATCCAAGAACTTGCCCTCTTGGCATATCCGACCTAATTAAGGTCGGATTTTTTATTTTATCCAGTCATTTATACCAAAAAAAACCCCACCCCAGCCCTAAAACTCACATTCCATTAATACATATCAGCGTCAACTCACCAAAAGCGCAAACGATTGGCTTTCGCTCGGAATAACCCTCTTTTTATGCTCGAACGCACATTTTTAGTTCAATTTTATTCCAATAATAGATATATGCGGTACATTAACGCTCGAATAACAACTATAAAGCAATCCCCCTACAATCTATCGACAAAAGGACTGAGAAATGGCTAACTCGAAACAACACACGCTACTCGGTGAGTGTCTCGCCGAGTTTATAGGAACCGGTTTATTGATCTTCTTTGGTGTCGGCTGCGTTGCGGCACTGGTGCTGACTGGAGCAGAATTTGGCCAATGGGAAATAAGCATCATGTGGGGCTTAGGCGTCGCAATTGCCATCTACTGCACGGCGGGCGTATCAGGCGCACACATCAACCCCGCAGTCACTATCGCTTTAGCCCTGTTCCATGGGTTTGATAAGCGTAAGGTTGCCCCTTATATCGTGGCGCAACTATTTGGTGCGTTCTGCTCCGCAGCTTTAATTTACGCCCTTTACAGCAACCTCTTTACGGAATATGAAGCTACCCACCAAATTGTACGCGGCACCCAAGCCAGTCTGGCCACTGCCGGTATTTTCTCAACTTATCCGCATCCCGCGCTTTCATTCAGCGGTGCTTTTGCGGTTGAGTTCGTTATTACGGCAGTACTGATGTTCGCTATTTTAGCCATCGGCGATGAGAAAAACGGTGCGCCACGCGGCGCGATGGGTCCGCTGCTTATCGGTATCTTAATCGCTGTCATTGGTGGCTCTTTAGGTCCGCTGACTGGTTTTGCAATGAACCCAGCCCGTGACTTCGGCCCTAAATTCTTTGCCTTCCTGGCAGGCTGGGATGAAATGGCACTAACCGGAGGCAAAGACATCCCCTACCTGATTGTGCCGATCCTTGCACCAATCTGCGGTGCAGCCTTCGGGGGCTGGCTCTACCCTAAAGCCATCGAGCTTTACCTTCCTGGCAACAGATGCACCATTCCGAACCAGTGTGAAGGTGCTGACGGTCAAGAAACAGCCAACGCTTAATTACCTCTATACCCTATAATAAAAAGTTAAAGGACATTCATTATGACTGAACAAAAGTATATTGTTGCGCTTGATCAGGGTACCACCAGCTCCCGCGCCGTTGTGCTGGATCACGACGCCAATATTGTTTGTACGTCACAACGCGAATTCACCCAGATCTACCCTAAAGCCGGTTGGGTGGAACATGATCCTCTAGAAATCTATGCGACCCAAAGCTCGACTCTGGTTGAAGTTCTGGCTAAGGCGGGGATTCGTTCTGATCAGGTCGCTGGTATCGGTATTACCAACCAGCGTGAAACCACTATTGTCTGGGATAAGAACACCGGAAAACCCGTTTACAACGCCATTGTCTGGCAGTGCCGCCGTACCGCAAGCATTTGCGAAACCCTGAAAGAGCAAGGGCTGGAAGAGTATATTCGTGAGAACACCGGCCTGGTTGTTGACCCATACTTCTCAGGTACCAAAGTCAAATGGATCCTCGACAATGTTGAGGGCGCTCGCGAAGAAGCGGAAGCCGGCAACCTGTTGTTTGGTACTGTCGATACCTGGCTGATCTGGAAAATGACTCAGGGGCGCGTACATGTCACTGACTTCACCAACGCCTCACGTACCATGCTGTTTAACATCAACACCCTGCAGTGGGATGAAAAACTTCTGACGGCAATGGATATTCCGCTATCTATGATGCCGGAAGTAAAATCCTCTTCTGAAATCTACGGCCAGACCAATATCGGCGGTAAAGGCGGGACCCGTATTCCAATCTCTGGGATTGCCGGCGATCAGCAGGCGGCTCTGTTCGGCCAGATGTGTGTTGAAGCCGGTCAGGCAAAGAATACCTATGGTACCGGCTGCTTCCTGCTAATGAATACCGGTAAAGAGAAAGTCACCTCACACAACGGACTGCTGACGACCCTTGCCTGTGGCCCTAAAGGCGACGTCGCTTATGCCCTTGAAGGTGCGGTGTTTATGGGCGGTGCATCCGTTCAGTGGCTGCGTGACGAAGTTAAGCTGCTGGGTGATGCCAACGACTCTGAGTATTTCGCAGAAAAAGTGGGCAGTGCTAACGGTGTCTATGTTGTACCGGCCTTTACGGGCCTCGGCGCACCATACTGGGACCCGTATGCGCGTGGCGCCATTGTTGGCCTGACGCGTGGCGTGAATGCTAACCATATCATTCGTGCAACGCTTGAAAGCGTCGCCTACCAGACTCGTGATGTCTTAGATGCCATGCAGGCAGACTCCGGTATTAAGCTTGCGGAGCTGCGTGTTGATGGGGGCGCGGTAGCCAATAACTTCCTGATGCAGTTCCAGTCAGACGTACTGAACACTGAGGTTGATCGACCCGTCGTAACCGAAGTGACTGCGCTGGGCGCGGCTTATCTGGCTGGTCTGGCTGTTGGTTTCTGGGACAGTCTTGACGAACTGCAAGACAAAGCTAAGTTAGATCGCAAGTTCCTACCATGTGCAGATGATCAGAAACGTAACCGTCGTTACCGCGGCTGGAAACGTGCGGTTGAATGCGCGAAAGGCTGGGCACTGGAAGACGAAGAGTGATCCCGTGTTAGGGTTTTATTTAACAACGCGTTACTCAATAAAGCCTAGCCAGATCCATTAACCGGCCCATTTACGGTTCCGTTTAAAGCAAGGCCTGCAACTGCAGGCCTTTTCTTTGCACTGCTTTTTCGCCCTTCCCCCGCGGCGCAAAACAGTCGCTAAAATGCCTCGCTGTATTCGATTTGAAGAAACGCAAACGTTTCACTGTGAGCTATGATAAAATCGCCGCCAGTTGAAACACCAATCAAAGATACCTAAATATCCAAACCCACTGATTCTATTTCTGGAGTAACCATGAAGCGCGATTTAGCGATGGCATTTTCTCGTGTAACTGAAGGCGCAGCCCTGGCTGGCTACAAATGGCTTGGCCGCGGCGATAAAAACGCTGCTGACGGCGCGGCGGTAGAAGTAATGCGCACCCTTCTGAACCAAACCGAGATTGAAGGTGAAATTGTTATTGGTGAAGGTGAGATCGATGAAGCCCCTATGCTTTACATCGGTGAAAAAGTCGGAACCGGTGGTGATGCTGTCGATATCGCGGTTGACCCGATTGAAGGGACTCGCATGACGGCGATGGGACAAAATAACGCACTGGCAGTACTGGCTGCAGGTGAAAAAGGTTCATTCCTTAAAGCGCCTGATATGTACATGGAAAAGATCGTTGTAGGTCCTGGCGCTAAAGGGTGTATCGATTTGGCCTTGCCACTGATTGACAACCTGAAAAATATTGCCGACGCATTAGGTAAGACACTGGACACCCTGGTTGTTACCACACTGGCTAAACCACGCCACGACGAGACGATTGCCCATATGCAAGAGATGGGAGTACGCGTTTTTGCTTTCCCTGATGGTGATGTGGCAGCCTCTATCCTGACTTGTATGCCAGACAGCGAAGTTGACGTGATGTACTGCATTGGTGGTGCACCGGAGGGCGTGGTATCTGCCGCTGCCATTCGTGCGCTGGGCGGTGACATGAATGGCCGCCTGCTGCCTCGTCATCAGGTAAAGGGTGATAACGAGGAAAACCGCCGCTTAGGCCAAATCGAAATCGATCGCTGCCATGAAATGGGGATTGAGCCAAATATCGTGCTACGTATGGAAGACATGGCACAGAGTGACAATGTGATTTTTGCCGGTACCGGTATCACGAAAGGCGATCTGCTTGAGGGTATCAGCCGTCAGGGCAACATCGCGACCACCGAAACGCTGTTAATTCGTGGTAAGTGCCGTACGATCCGTCGTATTAAATCGACTCACTACCTGGATCGTAAAGACGAGGCGATCAAAGGGCATATTCTGTAATATCCCCCTCCAGATTACCAAGGGCGTGCTCAGGCGCGCCTTTTTTGATCCAGCAAAATATGGCAAGTTACTCTATTCTTACTAAGTAAAGCCGTTGCTTTATTTACCATGCTGGTTACATAATATAACAAACCTCCCCTCGGTGGTTTGGGTATAGCGGCAAGCAAGGAATAGACAGGTTGACATGAAAACTATAGATAAAATCCTCTATCATATGAAACGGGAAGGGGCTGTAACCGCCAAGGTGCTGGCACAGGAATTCAGCCTCACCACGATGGGGGTACGGCAGCATCTTCAGGGACTGGAGGATGACGGTTTGGTTGATTTTCAAGACGTAAAAGTCAAAGTTGGCCGGCCAACTCGACACTGGAACTTGACCGCCAAGGGACATCGCCGCTTTGCCGATCGCCATGGCGAACTCATTATTCAAATGATTGATTCTGTCGAAGATATCTTTGGCACCCAAGGCTTAAACCAAATCATAGAGCGTCGAGCGAATCAAACTTTTGAACAATACCAAAAGGCATTAGCAAGCCGTTCAACTTTAAAAGAAAAATTAGAAATACTGACTACACTGAGGGAGCAGGAAGGTTACATGGCTGAACTTCAGCAAGACGGTAACGATTTTATTTTGGTGGAAAACCACTGCCCGATTTGCCATGCCGCACTCCGCTGTCCTTCGTTATGTAAAACAGAACTCTCTGTGTTCCAGCGCCTGTTGGGTGATGAATATCAGATCGTAAGAAGTGAACACATTATTGCCGGAGAGAGACGCTGCGCTTATC
Organism: Photobacterium sp.; assembly: GCF_057456235.1. Taxonomy (NCBI): domain Bacteria; kingdom Pseudomonadati; phylum Pseudomonadota; class Gammaproteobacteria; order Vibrionales; family Vibrionaceae; genus Photobacterium; species Photobacterium sp. The sequence goes on from NZ_JBVCPH010000007.1 coordinate 89,535, forward strand.
GAATTCTTAGTTCTAAATAGTGAGGAGAATATTATGGCTGACTGGATCCCTGCAGAGGTAATAAACAACCGTCATTGGAACAATGACCTGTTTAGCCTGGTCTTACACGCTAACATCGAACCCTTTAAAGCCGGCCAGTTCACCAAGCTCGGCTTAGAAATCAATGGCAAAATGATCCAGCGCGCGTACTCCTTTGTCAACCCGCCGAGCGACAACCAAATCGAAATCTATGCCACCCGGGTAGCCGACGGCCTGCTCTCCCCTCGTCTTCATGCGCTTAAAGCCGGCGACACTGTATTTATTTCCGCCCGTGCCAGCGGCTATTTTACCCTCAATGAAATACCCGAGAGCGAGCACCTATGGATGCTTGCAACGGGAACCGCCATTGGCCCTTACCTGTCCATTTTACGTGAACAGGAAGTCTGGAAACGCTTCCGTAAAATTGTGTTAATCCATGCCGTTCGCTTTGCCTCTGACCTCAGCTACCAGGCTGAAATTAATGCCCTTAAAGAGCAGCATCCCGATCAGTTCATCGTCCAGCCTTTTGTCAGCCGAGAACCGGCTCCGCTGAGCTTGCCGGGACGAATTCCGCTGGCGATTGCTGATGGCATGTTAGAACGTCATGTGGGCCTTTCCCTTGAGCCAACACGCAGTCAGGTAATGCTGTGCGGCAACCCGGAAATGGTCAGAGACACCAAAGCGGCCCTGGAGGCAAGAGGACTGGTAAAAAACCTCCGTAGCAAACCCGGCCAGATCACCATGGAGCATTACTGGTAACGATCTCAAGTTATCCTGCCGTCTCATCTTGGTCCCATCTGAAATTCTCATAAATGAGTCAGCCTTGCACCCGCAGGCTGATCTACCTTAAATAAAAGAGAACAACCGCAACGATCAGCACTAAGATTAATAGTACCTGAGAGGATAACAGGCAGGGAAATCGCGATGCAGACATTACCGTCTTTTGATGAACTCAAAATAATGGCAGAAAGCAAACCAGAAGAATTGGAAGCATTACGGTTGCGCATGAGCGAAGAGATCATTGTCGGATCCAGCCCGTTGATGCAGCCTCGACTACGGGCGCAAATGAGCCATATCAACCAGGTAATAAACCGAGGTAAAAACCCCAATCACACCAATGTGCTATTGATGTCGGAGTTACAGCAGCATCTCAAGCGCTTTGCCCAGGCGCTCAATGCACCTGAAACCCTGACTGAACACCTGGCTGAAGTGAAGCCCTTCAATCGCCCCTCTCAGCCAAAGAACTGAACGTCAGCTGGTCCGGAAGATCTCCGGGGTGTATATTTATCAAACACCTAAAGCTCCGTTATACACTGACTTTCAAAAAGCACTCAGGATCCATATCTCGAATATCGATGGTTAAGCTATTAATCATACTGGCATGCTGCTCCAGAACCGACATTAAGTCCCGAGACAATTGCCGCTTCTGCTCAGGATGGCGACCCGCCAGCATGCTCAGCCCGAGATGAATAAAGGTTTTGCGATCGCCTTCTTCACCGAGCTGCCAGCTATGACAAGGATAAGAGCGGGACTTTACCGAATCCGGCTCAAACAACCCGCTGATTAACAGCGCCCGATGCAAATCTTCCAGTAACCCTTGTATATTGACACGCTCCGCAACCGGATCGGAATACTCCATCACCAAATTAGGCACAATTTCTCCTCCATGATCCCTCATCTGCTCACCACCGACGGCATAAGCTTACACGGCAAATACCTTACGTTGTGCAAAGTTTCACCTGCCAACTTACCCGATACCGAATCGATAAGCTAAGCTATTGGATGGAAACTCAGCCCGTGATCACTCTCTTTTTTGTCTGGAATAACCAGATAAAATAGTTTATTGAGGAAAAATTCGGCTTCAGGAGTTCACTTTTTAGCGGGAAAAAGGTACAACCAAACACATTAATGATTTTGAACAGTAAAAATTTCAACCAAAACTGTTATATTATTACGTAATAGTCTTTCCCAGTCCGATTAAATAACCACACATTCCGCACGTTATCGGGGTGTATCGTTACTTAATAAGATTGGTCTTAATTATTTACATTAAATTGATTTGGAGAAAAGCTATGCGCCATCCTGTAGTTATGGGTAACTGGAAGCTAAACGGTAGCAAGGAAATGGTCTCTAACCTACTTAAGGACCTTAACGCTGAACTTGAAGGCGTTACGGGTGTTGACGTTGCCGTTGCTCCACCTGCACTTTATATCGATCTTGCTGAGCGTGTGATCGCTGAAGGCGGTAACAAGATCATTCTTGGTGCCCAAAATACTGACCTGAACAACAGCGGTGCATTCACCGGTGATATGTCTCCTGCGATGCTTAAAGATTTCGGTGCAAGCCACATCATCATCGGTCACTCTGAGCGTCGTGAATACCACGCTGAGTCTGACGAGTTTGTTGCTAAGAAATTCGCATTCCTAAAAGAAAACGGCCTGACTCCTGTACTATGTATTGGTGAGTCTGAAGCACAGAACGAAGCGGGCGAAACCGTTGCCGTATGTTCACGTCAACTTGACGCTGTGATCAAAACTCAAGGCGTTGAAGCTCTTGAAGGCGCAATCATCGCTTATGAACCAATCTGGGCAATCGGAACGGGTAAAGCGGCAACAGCTGAAGATGCACAGCGTATCCACGCTCAAATCCGTGCTCACATCGCAGAGCAAAGCGAAGAAGTTGCTAAGAATGTTGTTATCCAGTACGGCGGTTCTGTTAAACCAGAAAACGCAGCAGCATACTTCGCACAGCCAGACATCGACGGAGCTCTGGTTGGCGGTGCCGCTCTTGACGCGAAAAGCTTTGCAGCTATTGCAAAAGCAGCAGCTGAAGCCAAAAAATAATACCGCTTTTAAGCGATAGTTATTTTCAAAGGCCACCTTCGGGTGGTCTTTTTGTCTCCGTATCGAGTGTCGCGGCTCGCGTTACTCGGCTCTGAGCCTAAAAAAAGCCGACTCGGTGAGTCGGTTTTTTATATATCAGCTTAAGCGATTAAATGCTTGCTTAGAACAGCTTATCCGCGAGTTCGTAAAGATCTTTACGGACCGGACGCTTCATATTTTCAATCGCATCGATGATGTCGTGGTGAACCATTTTTTCGTTCTGGATCCCCACACAACGACCACCTTCGCCTTTAATTAACAGCTCAACAGCATAAGCTCCCATACGAGAAGCTAGGATACGGTCAAATGCCGTAGGCTGACCACCACGCTGAATATGACCCAGTACGGTGGCACGGGTTTCACGGCCAGTTTCATCTTCAATGTACTTAGCCAGTTCATTCGCGTCAGTCATCAGCTCTGTGATCGCGATGATGGCGTGCTTCTTACCTTTGTAGATACCTTCTTTGATCTTCGCCAGCAACTGCTCTTTATGCAGGCCAGTTTCAGGCGTGATGATGTATTCACAACCACCCGCAATCGCAGACATCAGAGTCAAATCACCACAGTGACGCCCCATTACCTCAACAATAGAGATACGCTGGTGAGAAGACGATGTATCACGCAGACGGTCAATCGCGTCGATTACCGTATTAAGAGCCGTCAGATAACCGATTGTGTAATCAGTACCGGCAACATCGTTATCAATGGTACCCGGGATGCCGATGCATGGGTAACCCATCTCTGTCAGCTTCTTCGCCCCCATATAAGAGCCATCACCACCGATAACAACCAAGGCATCGATACCGTGAATCTTCAGGTTTTCGATCGCCTGAGCACGTACTTTTTCATCTTTAAACTCAGGAAAACGTGCTGAACCAAGGAAAGTCCCTCCCTTGTTGATCACGTCTGATACACTTGTGCGAGTTAGCTTTTGGATACGGTTCTGGTGGAGGCCCTGATAGCCGTCATAGACACCGTAAACTTCCAGGCCTTCTGATAACGCAACACGTACCACACCGCGAACCGCTGCATTCATACCAGGTGCGTCACCACCACTGGTCAAAACACCAATCTTCTTAATCATGGTTACCCTCTGACTTTGGGAATTGAAAAATCAAATCCGGCACGAGTTACCGAGGTTCCCCCTCTCGGCACCATAAGCGGTTTGACCGACTCATGCTCGCGTAAACTGTAACTTTCCTACTAATGTAGGAGTATTACAATTTTGATAATAAATTTTGTTGATTCATATCACGATCACTTCGGACTGAGGTCAATTGCAATATGAAATAAAACCGCCAGCAGTAGGATTGACAACTAACCTAAAAAACGCGATCCAACCGGATGGCTGGTTTCTTAAGTATATATTCTGTCGCCAAAGCCACCAGTAAAGCGTTAACAACAGGCGGTAACCGTGGGTACATCCATGCTCACCACACAATATTGACAAGCGCTTACGGGACAAACCTATGCGTATCTACTGCTTAATATCCCGCAGTATAGCTGTTTTGTGATGAAAATTAATAACAAAAAAAGTTTGTTGTGGTAATTAAGATAAACAAAAAAGACATTTGATAAACACAAAAAAGCCGCAACACGGGTTGCAGCTTCATTATCAGTATGGACCCACTTTCGTTTTTACTGGTTTTTTTCTGCCCAGCGCGCTTCACATTTAGCCCTGCGTTCTGACTGCAGCTGCTTATATTTTTCTTTCTGCTCTGGGGTCAGAATATTCAGCATTTTGTGACGATTTTCTAACATCGCCATACGCTGCTCTGCTTGTTCGCCAGACATCTTTTCGGCCAACTCCCGCACCGCGACATCATCAAAATTGTCAGCCAGCAGCAAAGCTTGCATTTGATCATGATTCGCCTGCATTGCCGCCCGCAGGCCCTGACGCTGCGTCATCATCGCGGATCTATTTGCTCCACGAAGTGATTTCACTTCATCTTGCTGGGCATCGGTCAGAGCCAGCGCGCGGAAAACTTGTCGCCCACCTTGTATATCACAAGCGTTATGTTTACCGCCGTTATGACCACTACCGCCGTACGCCAGTACTGACGCAGAGCCAAGTGTCAGTGGCAGTGCAATCGCCATGACCAGTGCTTTTTTGAATGTCATCATAATGTTCTTCTCCAAGTGACCTTAACCGGTATGTCATTAGCGTACGCCTTGTAAGGTAAAGTGCTGTCGAATGAACGTAAAACTGCGTAAAGCTTACTCACATTAACTTGGCTGTTAGTGAGAGTTCAGAGATACTGTCATTAAGCGTGTCACGTCATTAATGGCATGTATTTATAGCGAAACGAAAGGCGTAAGTATGGCAAAGATTCTATTGGTCGATGACGATACCGAGCTCACCTCTCTGTTAACCGACATCCTGGAAATGGAAGGTTTTGAGGTCATTGAGGCCAATAATGGCGAAGAAGGCTTGTTAAAAGCAGATAGCAGCGTCGATCTTATCTTGCTCGATGTGATGATGCCGAAAATGAACGGTACTGAAATGCTGCGAAAATTAAGAGAAAGCCATACCACACCGGTATTAATGCTGACAGCAAAGGGCGAAGAGATCGATCGGGTCATCGGGCTGGAGCTGGGGGCTGATGACTATTTGCCGAAACCGTTCAGTGATCGGGAACTGCTGGCACGAATGCGTGCGATTTTACGCCGATCTCAAAGCGCCGCCAATGACACCCGCTCTAGCGCACCGGAATGTTTACTCTATCAGGATATTAAGATCTATCCGGGCCGACAGGAAGTCTTCTGCCGTGAACGTTCGATTGAGATGACAGGCACTGAGCTTGCCTTACTCAGTTATTTTATCCAGCATCCGGGGAAAATCATTGCCAAAACGGAACTCAGTATTGAGGTGCTGGGTAAACGTCTTGCACAATTTGACCGTGCCCTGGATATGCATGTCTCCAATCTGAGAAGGAAACTCCCCGAGCGGGCTGACGGCAAACCGCGGATTAAAACCTTGCGGGGAAAAGGCTACCTGCTGGTTGAGGAGATTTAATGCGATTACCGGGCTTTTCGAGTTTATACGGCCGTATCTTTGCTGTTTTCTGGCTGACACTGTTGATTGTCGTGGTAACGATTGTGCTGCTACCCAACCTGGACCCCCGGGCGCAGCATACCATTGGGGAACGGCATCTTGGACGGATGCAAAGCTCGGCACAAGAGATCTCTCAACAGCTACGTAATGAAAACGGCCCGCTGCAAAGTAAACTGCAGCGCTTTACCGAGCGGGATCGCCACCAAGGCCTTCAGATCTATTTCACCACCACCGACGGCGAAATTATTACCCCTCACGGCCATAATAAGGCTCTGCGAAATTTTATTACCATTGCCGATGATCCCGCCAGCCCCAAACAAAGGTTGTACGGCCGCAGAATGATAGCGGGCCCCTTTGCGGTTACTGACCAACAACAAACCGCCCTGATGTATGTCGCCCGAATCTGGCGTCAGCCTCCTCCCTTTTTCGTCCAGATCCTGGATAAACCCTTCCCGCTCCTGCTGGTGACCATGCTGGTCAGCACCCCGTTGCTGCTATGGCTGGCATGGGCGATCAGTATTCCGGCCCGGCGCTTACAGCAAGCTGCTGAGCGCGTGGCGACGGGGCAGTTTAAAGCCGATCCGACGCTGGAAACCGGCCCGACAGAATTTAAGCAGGCCGGGGCGAGCTTTAACCAGATGGTGCAGGCCATTAACCAGATGATCAATGGCCAGCAACGCCTGCTCTCAGATATCTCACATGAACTTCGATCGCCTCTGACCCGCCTGCGCATGGCCACCGCACTGGCCCAGCGCAAGCAAGGGAAAAGCAAAGAGCTGAGCCGTGTTGATACGGAGGCAGAGCGACTGGAAAAAATGATCAGTGAATTGCTGGAGCTGTCCCGTATGCAGCTCACCAGCCATGAACATCAGCAAGCCACTGATGCCAGCAGCCTGTGGGATGAGATGCTGGAAGATGCCCGCTTTGAAGCTGAACAGAACCACAAAACATTTACCTGCGACACGCTTGAGAAGTGGCCGCTCAGTGGCAGTCCGAACTTGCTGATCAGTGCCTTGGAAAATGTCGTTCGTAATGCGATAAAGTACTGCAATGATGAGGTCACCGTCCATTTCAGCGAACAAAACGACATGCTACATATCGTCATTGACGATAATGGCGAAGGCGTGCCAGACGATGAACTGGATCGCATCTTCCGCCCCTTCTATCGGGTTTCAACCGCCCGAGACCGCAGCAGTGGAGGGACGGGGTTAGGACTGGCTATCACTGAAAGTGCTATTCGGCTGCATAACGGCACCATCACTGCCTGCCGCAGCCCATTCGGCGGATTGCAAGTAACCATCAGACTGCCACTGAACCGCTAGCGTGTGACTAAGCTCGAACTTGGTGAATAAGAGTAACAAGTAAACAATTTGCTTGTTACTCCCACCCTTGTCACAATAACCCAAATTTCCAGCAGCGCGCCTTCTAAAAAATATGTTTAATATTGCCCTTTACGAACCTGAGATCGCCCCTAACACCGGGAATATTATCCGGTTATGCGCAAATTGCGGTGCAAACCTACACCTGATTGAGCCTTTAGGTTTTGATTTGGAAGAGAAAAAATTGCGTCGTGCCGGTCTGGACTATCATGATCTGGCCCATGTCCATCGACATAAGGATTTTACCGCGTTCATGGCAGCGATGGCTGGCCGCCGGTTGTTTGCGTGTACCACGAAAACCACTAACTACCATACCAATGCCCAATTTTCAGAAGGCGACGTCTTGATCTTCGGCCCTGAAACCCGTGGATTGCCGGCAGAATTTATTGCAAGCTTGCCGCTTGAACAGCGTCTGCGTATTCCCATGCACCCTGACAGCCGTAGCCTGAACCTGTCCAATGCAGCGGCCATCATTGGCTATGAGGCATGGCGCCAATTGGGATTTAAAGGTTCGGTCTAAAAGGGGCGTGTATGAGTGACGAGAAGCGAGCGTAACTCGCCTCTCGTCTCTGGTTTATATCCCGTCACCCGCAATAAAGGTCTTGTCACTGCCATTAAATTGTTGGTCCATATCCATCGATGGCTTAGCACTGCTCGGGCGCCCCACAATTTTGGCCGGCACACCCGCGACCGTGGTGTGTGGCGGCACCGGATTGAGAACCACAGAACAGGAGCCGATTTTGGCCCCTTCCCCGACTTCGATATTTCCCAGTACTTTGGCGCCGGCACCAATCATCACCCCTTCACGGATCTTCGGATGACGGTCGCCACTTTCTTTACCGGTACCGCCGAGTGTGACGCCCTGAAGGATCGAGACATCATTTTCGATCACTGCGGTTTCACCCACTACGATACCGGTAGCATGGTCAAACATAATGCCCTGACCAATCGTCGCCGCCGGGTGCACGTCGACCTGACAGGTCACTGAGATCTGGTTTTGCAAATACACGGCCAAGGCGACACGATCATGCTTCCACAACCAGTTCGCAACACGGTAGCCCTGCAAGGCGTGATACCCTTTAAGATACAACAGAGGGATTGAATACATGTCTATCGCAGGGTCACGCTCGACCACCGCCCGGATATCACAGGCGGCCGATTCTGTGATCATGCAATCGGCCGCGAAGGCTTCCTCAATCACCTCACGAACAGCCATCGCCGGCATCGATGGGGTGGCCAGTTTATTGGCCAGAATATAACTCAGTGCTGAGGCTAAGTTATCATGCTTAATAATCGTCGCATGATAAAAGCTGGCTAACATCGGCTCTTGTTCTGACTGCTCTCTCGCTTCTTGCTTGATGGCCTGCCAGACCTCATGTTGTTGACATTCCCTCACATCGCCCTCTGCTTATCTATTTAATAATCTCGTAATAACTCATACTGTCAGCATAATCATCTGAACAAACAGAGAATGGTGCTGATTGGTGTCACCATGACCTTTTAACTTTAACGGGCTTAGAAAAAAAAACAACGCGTGCTTTTCAGCCCACGTTGCTTTTACTAACGAAGTAGCGATGCAAAATAGCCGCTATTCGAATTTTTTCTCACGAGCCAGCAAGTCTTTCGCGGCTTCCCGGGCATCTTTACCTTGATACAGTACCTGATATATCTGCTCGGAAATCGGCATCTCAACACCATAACGCTGAGCGAGGGCCCAGACTTCTTTGGTGTTGCGGTACCCTTCGACGACCTGACCAATATCGATTTGAGCCTGCTCGACCGACTTACCCTGCCCCAGCGCCAGCCCAAAGCGGCGGTTACGGGATTGGTTATCGGTACAAGTCAGTACCAAATCGCCGAGTCCCGCCATCCCCATAAAGGTTTCCGGCTGGGCACCCAGCGCAGCACCAAGACGACACATCTCCGCCAGGCCGCGGGTGATCAACGCAGTACGGGCATTGGCACCAAAGCCGATGCCGTCAGACATACCGGCACCAATTGCAATGACGTTTTTGACGGCGCCACCCAACTGCATACCAATAAAATCGGAATTGCTGTAGACACGAAACGTTTTGCTGCAGTGGATCTTCTCCTGAAGATCACGCACAAACGCATCATCCGGAGATGAAACCGCAATCGCGGTCGGCATACCCGCCGCCAGCTCTTTCGCAAAGGTCGGACCGGATAAAACGGCTAATGGCACCTTATCACCCAGCACCTCAACCGCAACGTCCTTCAGCAGGCGTCCGGTTTCAGGCTCCAGTCCCTTGGTGGCCCAACAGATACGTGAATCATCACGCAGGAAAGGTTTTACGTTAGTCAGTACCTCGCCAAAGACATGGCTGGGTACGACAACCAGTAAATCACGGCTTGCCTGTACGGCAGCTTCCAAGTCCGCTGAGATAATCAGCGACTCAGGAAACGGTACACCTGGCAAAAACGCTTCATTGGCACGATCCATTTCCAGCTGTGCCATGTGCTCCGGCTCATGCCCCCATAAGATGATATTGGCACCATTACGGGCAAGAGAAATGGCCAGCGAGGTACCGTACGAGCCGGCACCGAGTACGGTCATTGTGATCGCATTGTTCGTCGCGTTCTGATTCATATCGGCTTATAGTCGTGATTAAGCTTCAGTGCTTGTGGTATTAGGCTCAGCTTTATTGGCTTCAGCCTGATTTTGCAGGTAGTTCATGAACAGTGCGTCAAAGTTAACCGGCGCCAGGTTCAATTGTGGGAACGTCCCTTTCACAACAAGGCTGGAAATGGTTTCACGTGCATACGGGAACAGGATATTCGGGCAGAATGCACCCAGGCAATGTGCTAGCTGAGATGCTTCCATGCCTGCTACAGTGAAAATACCGGCCTGCTGAACTTCACATAGGAACGCCGTATCTTCAGCATTCTTCACAGTTACAGTAAGACGTAACACAACTTCGAAAGTACCTTCGCCTAATTCACGGCTTTGGGTATCAAGATCCAGTTTCACATCCGGCTTCCACTCTTTCTGGAACATGTCCGGTGAGTTAGGTGCCTCGAAAGAAACATCTTTCAGGAATACACGCTGGATCTGGAAGTTTTGTTGTGCTTCGTTGTTTGCTGCTTCAGCCATCTTTGAGTCCTTTTATCTTTACAATCTCATCACATGAGATGATTCATACATTCGCAACGGTGGCCTGAAAGCATCACAAGCTGCGAAAATTATTAACGATAACCTGATGTTACTTCCTGCCAGTTACTTCTTACCTTTGCTGCGGATAAGTGGCAGATTGGCTTCATTCCAGGAAATCAGACCGTCTTTTAGCAGGTTAACGTTTTCAAAACCGGCTTTACTCAGCAGATTTGCGCTCTCTTGCCCTGTCTGACCTGTTTTACATACCACAATGATTGGGGCCGATTTGTATTTTTCAAGATCAGTAATATTCTGTTCTTTAATTTGGCTTGGCAAAATGTGAAGTGCGCCAGCAATATGGCCCTGGCGATACTCGTCTCGAGAGCGAATATCGATAAACACACCATTTTCGCGATTGACCAATACCGTCGCCTCGTTAGGCGCCACCACGGTGTAGCTAGCGGCCTTTTGCTTCACAACTGACGCAATGATCGCCACAACCAGGCCAACCCAGGCAAGGGATAAAATAGGATTACTTGTAACAAAATCTATATATTGCTGCATGACTTTCGCTCTATATACCTAAAACTAAACATCCAAGAGTAGGGCTAAACTCGGCTCAAAAAGGAATCTGAGTATACCTGCGTCGCCTGCCTTGTAACAGCAGCAGTCCACAATTCCGCGCACTGGCTCACTTGCTCCCGTGCTCATATACCCAAACCACGCCAAGTTGCAGGATTCATTGGCTTTTAGGCAAGGCAGGCATTTTTATGAAGAGTGGTTCCTTTAAAAAACACCTAACGAATAATAAAAGCCAGTGATACTCGCCCTTCGGGCGCTTGTCTGGAAATGAAGTCAGTGTTAAACGAGATTGGCATAGAGGGCTAGACCTTTACTCGCTTACCTTGAACATCATCCCCTGAGGTAGCTCTGAACCAAGCAACCTGAGGCAGTTTGGGTATAGTATAAGAGGTAAACAAGCTCCTACCAATCAATGAAATAGAAAAAACTGTGACGCAGGGCTTACACTCAGAGCAATAAATGAATATATTTTATGTAGGAAGATAACAATTTATTGACAACATTGTTTGATCTTACCCTACAGTTTATGGCAATAGTTGTAGTAAAATTACAATCTTCCATACCCATTGCCTGAAACATTTTCCGTAACATCAGATGTTTAATGTAATTGGTATCAGATTTTTAACTTATGAGAGGACAACCTATGTCTGCTAAAAAGCCACTGGCTTTAGTGATCCTGGATGGCTGGGGCTATCGCGAAGACAATGAAAACAATGCAATTGCAAACGCTCAGACACCAGTAATGGACGCTCTGATTGCAAACGAAGCAAACACACTGATCTCAGCCTCCGGCTTGGATGTCGGTCTTCCTGATGGTCAGATGGGTAACTCTGAAGTTGGTCATACTAACATCGGTGCCGGTCGCGTGGTTTATCAAGATCTGACTCGTATTACTAAGTCTATTGCTGACGGTGACTTCTTCGAAAACGAAGCGCTGGTTAATGCCATGGATAAAGCAATTCAGGCCGGAAAAGCGGTTCACATCATGGGCCTGATGTCGCCGGGTGGCGTTCACAGCCACGAAGACCACATTGCCGCAGCTATCGAAATGGCCGCAAAGCGCGGGGCAGAAAAAATCTATCTGCATAGCTTCCTGGATGGTCGTGATACTCCGCCGCGTAGCGCACAGGCATCACTGGAGCGTTTCGATGCACTATTTGCAAAGCTGGGCAAAGGTCGTACGGCTTCCCTGATTGGCCGTTACTACGCCATGGACCGCGACAACAACTGGGATCGTGTCGAGGTTGCCTATAATCTGCTAACAGCAGCGAAAGCTGAGTTCACGGTTGATTCTGCGGTTGCGGGCCTGACAGATGCTTACACCCGTGATGAAAATGATGAGTTCGTTAAAGCAACTGAAATCCGTGCTAAAGGCCAGGAAGCGGCAATCATGGCGGATGGCGATGCGGTTATCTTCATGAACTACCGTGCTGACCGTGCTCGTGAAATCACCCGTGCTTTTGAAGCCGATTTTACCAGCTTTGAACGTGCACAAACGCCGGCATTGGCTGATTTCGTGATGCTGACTCAGTACGCTGCAAACATTAACCTTCCAGCAGCGTTTCCACCGGCAAGCCTGGAAAACACTTTGGGTGAATGGCTGTCGAAGAAAGGCAAAAAGCAGCTACGTATTTCAGAAACAGAGAAATACGCTCACGTGACTTTCTTCTTCAACGGCGGTGTGGAAGACGAATTTGACGGTGAGACACGCTCACTGGTCGCTTCACCAAAAGTTGCCACCTACGATCTCCAGCCAGAAATGAGTTCGCCAGAGCTGACCGAGAAGCTGGTTGCCGCAATCAAAAGCGGCGAATTCGATACCATTATCTGTAACTACCCGAATGGCGACATGGTTGGCCACACGGGCGTATACGACGCGGCAGTTAAAGCCTGTGAAGCGCTTGATAGCTGTATTGGTCAGGTTGTCGAAGCGATTAAATCTGTCGATGGCCAGCTGTTAATCACCGCGGATCACGGTAACGCTGAAATGATGATCAACCCTGAGACCGGTGGTATTCATACCGCGCATACCAGCCTGCCGGTACCGCTGATTTATGTGGGCAACAAAGACCTGACTCTGAAAGACGGCGGAAAACTGTCTGACTTAGCACCAACCATGCTTAGCCTGTCAGATCTCGAAATCCCAGCAGAGATGACTGGTCAGGTTCTGTTTGATCTGAAATAATCCCCCCATGCGGGATATGATCACACACCTAAACCATACTATCCGCGCCAGTGCATTATGCACTGGCGCTTTATTATGCCTGATGTTTTCTCAGCCAAGCGTCGCAACCAGTAAAAATCAGCTGGATGGCGTCAAACAGGAAATCTCACGCCAGCAGAACCAACTTGGCAGTAAGCAGACCCAGTTCAACACCCTGCAAAAAGAGCTCAGACAACAAGAGCTGGACATTGCACAAACGGCGAAGAAAATTCACCAGGCAGACAACCAGCTCAACACGCTCAACCGCTCCATCAACCAGCTTGAGCGCGATCAGACTAAGCTCCAGCAGTTACAGGTCGGCCAGCAGGAAATGCTGAAAGAATTGCTCGATACCCAATATCGGCAAGGAAAAAACGATCAACTGGCGAGCCTGCTAAGTGGCCAGCAAAGTACGGAGCTCGATCGGATGTCGGTTTACGCCGAGCGGTTAAGCCAGGCGCGGAGCCAGGCACTTAATGAGTTAGCGGCGACCAATACCGAGTTACAGCTCAAGCACCATGAATTAGCCCAGCAACGCCAGCAACAGCAGATCTTACTTACTCAGCTGAAAACCGAAAAAAGCACCTTAGAATCGAGGCAAAAGCACCGCAAGAAGACCCTTACCAGCATTAAAAATCAGATTAACTCCGATAACCACTACCTCACTGAGCTGCACGCCAACGAAAAACGCCTGCTGGCAGAAATTGCCAAGGCAAAAGCCGAAGCGAAAGCTGCCCGGCAAATCCCGATGGACGGTCTGGCCCAACATCAGGGTAAGCTGCCATGGCCGGTGAAAGGCGCCGTACTCCATACTTACGGTTCGGTTCAGAAAGGCGAATTACACTGGAAAGGGATGGTGCTCAGTAAACCTTCCGGCAGTCAGGTCAAGGCCGTGTATTCCGGAAAGGTGGTTTTTGCCGATTGGCTGCGCGGCTACGGCTTAATGCTCGCTATCGATCACGGTAAAGGTGATATGAGTTTTTATGGCTATAACCAAACCCTGCTGAAAAAAGTCGGCGACACCGTACAGGCAAGCGAAGCCATCGCCTTGGTGGGTGTCAGCGGCGGTCAGGAACGTTCGGGCCTGTACTTTGAGATCCGCCGTAAAGGGACCCCGACAAATCCAAGAAACTGGCTAACAAAATAACCCTAACAGCCTATCCTGATTGCAAAATCAGGGAGCCTAAGCTCAACCACAAAGATTACCAGGAACGACGACATGCGACGGAACGCAATTTGTTTCTCTTTTTTGATCATTCTACTTATGGCAAGGCCCGTCCCGGCGGCCAGGTTAGCGATCGTGATCGATGATTTAGGCTATCAGGCCATGCCGCTCCAGCTCTCTGCGTTACCACCTGAAATCAGCATCTCCATTCTGCCCGATACTCCTTTTGATTTGGCCACCGCGCATCAGGCCGCACGAGAAAACCGGGATACGTTACTGCATATGCCCATGCAGCCACAACGGCAGGCCCCGTTAGAACTGACAACACTGACCGCCGGTATGCTCCGGGAAGAACTACAGCAAACGTTGCGCCATGCTCTCAGCCGCGTCCCCAATGCGATAGCCATCAATAATCACATGGGAAGCGGACTGACCCAGAATACCCAAGCGATGGACTGGGTGATGACGGTGCTCGCAGAACAAGGCCTCTCTTTTTTGGATAGCCGAACCACCAGCCAGACCGTGGCATTCGACCGGGCGCAAGCCAACGGTGTGCCCGCACTGCGCCGCCATATTTTTCTCGATCACTTCCGCACCCGGGAATTTATCCGACAACAGTTAGCATCAGCCCTGAAACGGGCCCGGAAGGAGGGTTATGTGGTAGCCATTGGCCACCCCTATCCCGAGACTCTGGAGACGCTGCAACAGTGGTTGCCTGAAGTAGAGAAGCAGCAGGTCAGACTGGTGCGGCTATCAGAGCTGTATCTGCAGATGTAGCACCAATTTGACTCTTTACCATACTGTCAGCGGCGGGATATTAAAGGCCGACGACAGAGAAACCGGCTATTACGATACGTCACGCTGTACCTGATCACAATAATGCGACTCGAGCTGGAGCACCCGCTGTTTTCCTTCACTCGTCGTCAGAGGACGGACAATACTTAGCATCTGTAATACCCCTTGATAAATCACCCCTTTGGTGATTTTAGCGCCCGGGACTTGAGTGGTCTGATAACAAATCCAGCTCGATGCCACTAATTTTAGCGTGTTAGCCAGGCTTAACAGCTCATTTTCGTCCAGATCCAGCAGTCCACTCTCTTTGAAGCTGCTCATCAATGCCATGATATTGCTGTGTAATTCTTCCTGAGCTTGTAAATACTTCCTCTGCAACTCCTGATCACGGCTAAGAATATCTGGCAGGTTGGCGTAAAAAAAACGATAGCGCCACATCAACATAAACACGGCATCCAGGTAGGCCAGCAAACTTTCTGCCGTCGCATCAAATGCTGCCTGGGGCTGAAAACGAATACTCAGATCGCGGGCGTATTCATCAAAGATACAGTGTATAATCTCTTCCTTATTGCGAAAGTGATAATAGAGATTGCCGGGGCTGATCCCCAAATGAGCAGCTATATGGTTGGTGGTAACGTTAGGCTCACCACTCTCATTAAAGAGTTCCAGTGCGGCCTGAATAATTCTGTCGCGGGTTTTCATGCGCTTCTCACTTCCTTCACCCAATGGCTATCGCTTGATATTATCATAACTCATAACCGATATTTGTAACGGTGGCTAACGAAAGCCGTTCGATCAATGTATTAGCATTAGGATAACCCATGATTGTTGTAACTGGCGGCGCCGGCATGATCGGCAGCAATATCGTTAAGGCCCTGAATGAACAAGGTCATAACGATATTCTAGTGGTTGATGACCTCAAAGACGGCACTAAATTTGTTAACTTAGTTGACCTCGATATCGCTGATTACATGGATAAGGAAGATTTCATCACCCAGATCATGGCTGGCGATGAATTCGGCCCAATCGACGCCATCTTCCACCATGGGGCTTGCTCGGCAACTACCGAGTGGGACGGCAAATACATGATGCTGAACAATTATGAGTACTCTAAAGAGCTGCTGCATTTTTGCTTAGAGCGCCAGATCCCATTTCTGTACGCCTCTTCTGCTGCCACCTATGGCGGTCGCGATCACGGCTTCATTGAAGAAAAACAGTATGAAGGTGCCCTGAACGTCTACGGTTATTCAAAACAGCAGTTTGATAATTATGTTCGCCGCATCTGGCAGGATGCAGAAGTCCATGGCGAAACACTGTCTCAAATTACAGGCTTTCGCTACTTCAATGTGTATGGCCCGCGCGAACAGCACAAAGGCAGCATGGCGTCTGTGGCTTATCATCTGAACAGTCAGATTAAAGCCGGTGAAAACCCAAAGCTGTTCGAAGGTTCCGAGACCTTCAAACGTGATTTCGTCTATGTGGGTGACGTGTGTAAAGTCAACCTGTGGTTCCTTGAAAAAGGCGTGTCGGGTATCTTCAACTGCGGCACCGGCCATGCCGAATCATTCCAGGCCGTCGCCGATGCGGTGATCAAACACCATGGCAAAGGCGAAGTAGTCACAGTCCCATTCCCAGAGCACCTGAAAGGTCGTTACCAAACATTTACTCAGGCAGATTTGACCAAGCTTCGTGCGGCGGGTTATAACCAGCCGTTCAAGTCAGTTGCCGAAGGCGTGGCTGAGTACATGGCCATTTTTAATAAGTAACGTTGAACTATCCCGATGACAGAACATGATGACAAGCAAGCTTATAACCCGGCGTTTTCCTGGTCTTTCTTGCACCCTAAATACTGGGGAACCTGGCTGGCGGTAGCTCTCGCGACCCTGATCTGCCTGTTTCCTCATTCAGTCCGCCGGGCACTTGCCTCCGGATTTGCGAAACAAGCCGTGAAGCTAAACAGCAAAGCCAACCGCCGTGCCCGGGTAAACCTGCAAATGTGCTTCCCTGAAAAATCAGAACAAGAACGTGAGGCGATACTGCTGCAGAGCATTATCACCGCAGGTACCTTCCTGATGGGGTTTCCCTCGCTGTCGGTACGTAATCGCCAGTGGCTGGAGAACAACACCATTATTCGTGGTGAAGAGCACCTGACAGCATTAAAAGACCAAGGTCAAAATGCTATCTTGCTCGCTCCCCATACCTGGGCCATTGATGTGCCCGCAGTACTGCTTGCCTCTCGCGGCCTGCCCGTGGTGGGAATGATAAAAAAACAGAAAAACCAGGTTTCTGACTGGCTAATGCATAAACAGCGAGTGCAATATGGCGGGCGCGTGTATGAACGAAGCGCGGGGATTAAGCCCTTTATCCGCTCGATCAAGGAGGGCTACTTCGGCTATTACCTGCCAGATGAAGATCTCGGCCCGGAACACAGTGTGTTTGTCGATTTTTTTGCCACCACCAAGGCAACCATTTCGGGTCTGGGACGGCTGTCAAAACTAAGTAGAGCAAAGATTGTCCCACTGTTTGCCGTGTACAATAATGACACTGGCAAATACGAAATAGACATCAAGCCAGCACTCGCCCCCTTCCCGAGCGAGAGCGAAGAGCAAGACGCCCGTATCATGAACGCCTGTATCGAAGATTACGTTAGCGTTAAGCCCGAGCAATACATGTGGATTTTACGGTTACTGAAAACCCGCCCGAACGGTGGGGAAAATCCTTATCAGGTGACAAAGTAGTATGAATAAAAAAGCTATAACCCACTTTCTGATCCTGCTGCCTTTTATTTGGCTGTTCAGCGGAATGCTTGTGATGAGAAGCGGTGATAAACCCATGATCGCTATGATCGTCATTTCTATCATTGCAACATTAATAAGCCATGGTCTGGACTCGATTAAAGAGAACTTGAAGCGCGATAAAACACTGTGGGTAGTGTTAATCACGACCGGGTATGCTCTTTTCAGCTATCACTATCACGGACTAAGTTCACGGGAAATACGCTCATTGCTCGGCGCTTCACTATTGTTGCTCTGTTTCCCAAGACATTTACTAACACCCAGGCTCTTGCAAGGTTTAACCCTAATAGGTGCTATTGCATGTGCTGGTTTTGCCATTTATTACAGCCAAGTTGCTGAGTTGATTAGAAGCAACTGGCCAATAAATGCCATTCCACAGGCAACACTGAGTGCCTCTATTGGCATCATCGCCCTTGCGCAGGTCATGAAGCACAGCAATAGAACGGAGCTTGTTCTCTCAATTATTTCGTTAATATTTAGCCTTACTGCCATTATATTCAGTCAAACCCGCGGGATTTGGTTGGGATTTGGGATAGCTTCTGGCTTAATGTTACTGCTTCACTTCAGAAGTAAACAAATAAACTGGAAGTTTATTACAGTCGGACTGGCCATGACCTTTACGGCTGGTTTTGCATTAAAACCTCAGCTAGAGCAGCGTATAGAACAAACACAACATGAGGCAAAGCAGATAATTGCCGGCAACCTCAATACGTCGATTGGATTAAGGCTACAAATGTGGCAACTCAGCCCATACCTGTTGAGTAATGACTGGTTGCTCGGCACCGGCGATTCTCAAAGCGATAAATTTCAATCTTTGTACAAAAAGGAGTTAGTTTCCGAAACATTATACCGTTTTAAGCCTGCACACTATCACAACCAATATTTAGACCGCCTGATCAAAAATGGCGTGATTGGTCTGGCTTTAATGCTATTGATACTCGTTGTGCCCTTGACTCAGCTCAACAAGCAGCCATCAAGTAAACGCTATAAAATTATCGGTCTGGTAGTATTATTCGCGATAGCAGCCTTAACCGATGTCCCGCTAAACCATGGACAAACTCTGTTTATGTATCTGTTATTGGTTTGTGGTCTCGCCACATATTCATCAAAAGCTGAAGAAAATTAATTTATTATGATCGATATTTTTGTCATCAATTTAGAATCATCCACTGATCGCAGAGCTCATATATCTAAGCAGCTTGATGAACTTGGCGTTAATTATCATATTTTTTCTGCCATCAATGGACACAAAGGCCACCACCCATTGTTCGATATGTACGATGACGGTCTCAGTCAACTGTACCGAGGTAAATCATTGAGCAAAGGCCAAATTGGCTGTTATGCCAGTCATTACCAACTTTGGCAACAGTGTATTGAGCTCAATAAGCCTATTATTGTAATTGAAGATGATGCTCTGATTTATCCTAAGGCATTTAAGGCGTTCATCCAGCACCTTCCTCAATTAGAGGATAACTATGAATGTATACGTCTGTTTGATAACAAAAGAAAATGCTTTAGTTTCAATCCGGTTAAACAACTCGATTCAATAACGATTTGCAAGTTTAGCAAAGGTCATATGAGCGCAACAGGCTACTTCATCACACCAGCCGGGGCAACAAAGATGCTAAAGCACTCGACACGCTGGTACATGGCTGTGGATATCTATATGGATCGCTTCTGGATTAATGACGTGGAATGTTATGGTACGTCACCAGCTTGCCTGACCAATGATCCGATCTTTGAATCGGATATTGGCTATGGCAAAAAAGCCCCGAGAAGCTTCTTAACCCGCTGTAAACGCGAATGGTTTAACCTCACTGAGCTGATTAAACGCGAAATCCATAACTTACGATTCAAAATCAATAACAATAATAAGTGAGTGCTATGAAAATCCTAATTGCCAGCTCATATAATCATGCTTGGAACAGCGTACGCCCTGAAGCCGAAATGTTCATCGAAATGGTTAAGCAGGGTCATGAAGTGACGGTCTTAACCCAAGGCAATGCGCCATATGTTGAACGGTTTAATGCGCATGGAGTTAAAACCATTGACTGCTATCCAAAAAGAAAGGTCTGTTTAGACACCATTAAGAAAATGCGTAAAGAGCTGGTAGAGGGCCAATATGATATTTTCTACGCGTTTAACTCAAAAACCATTCCCAATGCAATTTTGGCAAGCATCGGAACCAAGGCAAAGGTTATTACCTACCGCGGAACGACGGGAGGATTATATCGTCATGATCCAAGTGCCTACCTGACCCACCTGAATCCTCGTGTAGACGGTATTATTTGTGTATCAGATGCGGTTCGGCGAGATGTAGCCAAACGGGTCTGGAAAATCAAAGATAATGTGATCACGATCTATAAAGGCCACCAACTGGATTGGTATCAGGTGCCGGCAACACAAAGAAGTGAGTTCGGATTAACTGACGATCATATTATTGCGGTGTGTGCCGCTCATGTCAGACCTAGCAAAGGCATCTCAGTTTTAATTAAAGCAACATACGCGATTAAAAATGAAAACTTCCATCTTTTATTGGTGGGCAGCGGCTTTGAACCTCATTTAGAAGAAATCGCACAAAGCCCGATGGCGGATCGCATTCACTTAGTTGGCCACCGCAAAGATGTCCCTTCAATTATGACTATGGCCGATTTTCAGGTTCAGCCTTCAATCAGCGGCGAAGGCCTGCCGCGCACCATCATTGAAGCCATGGCCAACGGTACGACTTCGGTTGTGACCACTACGGGAGGCTCACCGGAGCTGGTCGATGATGGCAAAACCGGCTTTGTTGTCCCTGCCGGCGATGCCGATGCTTTCGCTGATGCGATGAATAAACTCATTGCCGATAAAAATAAAATTTCTCAATTCAGTGCCGCCGCTAAGCAAAAACTGGATAAAGAATTCAATGCCGCACAGACCGTGAATAAGCACATCGCATACTTTGAAAAACTGTGTAATAAAGGCTAACAAAATCAAAAGCCGTAAGTACCGTTGCGGCGAGCCAGTAATAATTCAGTCTATTATACGAATAACTAAAAAGACTAAATAACAACTTTAAATACACAAATAATAACTTTCGGAAAAGAAAACATGGAAGCTTTTGTGATA
The DNA here is from genome assembly GCF_057456235.1 of Photobacterium sp. Lineage (NCBI taxonomy): Bacteria > Pseudomonadati > Pseudomonadota > Gammaproteobacteria > Vibrionales > Vibrionaceae > Photobacterium > Photobacterium sp. Next base: position 110,626 of record NZ_JBVCPH010000007.1, read on the forward strand.
AGCCTTGCAGATAACCTAAGGCGACGTAAAAAGGTAACAGATACCCTTGATAAACATCATATTAATTTTAATTTTATAGATGGCGTTGATGGCAGAAAAGGAAATCATCCTTATCTGGAAAGATACAATGAAAAAGAATTTCTATTCAATTATGGCAGAAAAGCAGCACCGGGTGAAATAGGCTGCTACGCGAGCCACATGCTGGCATGGCAGAAATGCGTTGATTTGAACCAGTCTATTCTGGTGTTTGAAGATGATCTATCGATTAAAGATGGCGTGCTTGAGGCTTTCAGTGCCTGTGAGAAACTCATCGATAAATACGGTTTTATCCGGATGGAAACAACCAATAAAAAACCTCAGTACAAAGTCGCTACAGTTGATGGTATGACATTATCTAATTTCCTGAAAGTACCACAATGTGCCACTTGTTATGCCATTTCTCCAGCGACGGCAAAGGCGTTTCTTGATAACAGCCAGGAACTTTGTCTTCCCGTTGATGTGTTTATCCGCAATGTCTGGATGCATAAACAAGCCATCTACGGATTAGAACCCTATTTTGTATCAGCCAGCGGAGAAGACTCAATCATTGGAAAAAGAAATAGAAGTCAGAAGAAGTCCATTAGCACTAGGGTTATCTGCCTGGCGTATAAATTAAGAAATATGGCAGGTAATTTCATCAGCCAGATTTCGTTTTACCTATCTCGATAAAATAAACCGGCTTCAGCATTTCCCGTACCCTTGCATTGACATACGATATACTTGGAGTTTGGCGGTTACTCTCTCCAAGTATACCTTAATGCCCATCCAAACAATGATACCGCAAGGCTTTCTATTGCTCTTCAAGAATGGTGGCACTATTTTTTAGTTTTGCTCTCTTGCTCAAGCAGCCATAGCCCAACATACTTATTAAAGTTCACTTGGGCATAGGTCATCGCGATAATAAAACCCACACTACCATCGAGGAACCCTCGGCGAATTATATAAATATGGAAGAAGGTCCAGATAGCACGCAGCAGTGCCAATACCAAACCATGGGACTTCTTGCCCTTGCGGTTATATTTTTGGGCACCTAGCCAAGCATACTGAGCCGCTTTATCTAGGCCGTGGCCGTAATCTCGATGAGTGTAGTGCAACAGAAAACCAGGCATGACACCTTTATCGCCAGAAGCCGGAACCACCGTTTCATGCACTTCATCTAAGGTATAGCGTGCGCCCTCACGCTTGAACAAACGTAACACGGAGCGGGCACTGCGCCCATATTTCAACGTCTTGCCATAAAGGGTCACTCCCCAAGGCAGACGATAAGCTGTTTTATCGATCGTCTCCTGCTTAAGTAACGCAACTAACGCATTTTGCATGTCGCTATCGAGCGCTTCGTCGGCATCTATCGACAAGACCCAGTCACCAGTTGCTTTATCTAAAGCTCGTTGCTTTTGCTTACCAAAACCAGGCCAGTCCGTCACTGTGACGTTATCAGTAAAACGCTGGCAAATTTCTACCGTTTCATCTGTCGAACCACTATCCAGGACAATGATTTCATCGGCTACGGATGCGACGGATCGCAAGCAGTTCTCGACCCGATCGGCTTCATTTTTTGTAATTAAAATAACTGACAGTGTATGTTTTTGCATGTGATTACCACTTCCAATAGCCCATTTTCTTGCGCACTTTAAGGTTGCGAAAAATATTCGCCGGCTTTTTATCCTGCCAACCCTCAGTCAGCATTTCAGTGACTGCAGCCAAAACACGATGAGCCGACTGGCCATCAAGATAAGGCGTAATACCTGGGCCATAATGTTTAATATGAGTTTGTAATTCTTTACTTGGGGCCAATGCATCACTTATCGCTGACGCAAGGTTTTCTGGCTCAGTAATATTAATAAAACAAGGTTGAACCTCACGGTTATTCACGGTGACAACAGGTTTATTAAGCAACAAGAACTCCTGGAATATCGAGGAGTTATCACAAACCATCACGTCAGCTCGGTGAAGCAGTTCAATCACTTTATCATTATCGAAAAAGGTTAAATTATCACTTTCAAGCTGACGATATTTCTCAACCGTTTGCGGATCCATCTTCGGATGTAAGGTGATTAACCAATGCCAGTCACCTTGCTGGCTTAGCGCCTTAATTTCGTCATATACGGATTCAGCACAGGACAAACTCGGGGTGAATGTCGAGGCAAACAGGATCTGAGGTCTTGAGTATGCTGTCTCTGACTTGAAGTTAAATAAACTATCCAGTTTTAGCCAGCCGGTCTCTTTAACTCTGAAATAGCCTCGCTTTTCAGCTAACGGTTCCAGCATACCAGTTCGTTCATGGCCTTCGGTACAATACAGATCGAACATCCCCCGCTCAGGGTATACATTGCCTCGCTTGCTTTCGTTTAAACCATGAAACACTTCCACTTTCAGGCCGGGAATAAATGACGGCACCCGGTCCCCCGGTACAAAAACAGCGTTGGGGCTATAAGCTACGGCCTCTTTGATGGTGAGAAGCTCTTCTTCATCGTCAGCAAGAAAATCTTTCGACACCTCACCGCCTGCCAGCAACCACTTAACCTGATGGCCAGCAGCAATCGCGACAGCTTGCAGTGGACGCAAAATAGCAAAGGAATAATTTTGTTCGACATAAAATAAAAAACGATATGATGGCGTATCATTCAAGCTATTAGTGGTTTGCTGCATGTATAAAAGTCCCGGTGTAAACAAGCGCCTTGATAAAACAAGCCTAAGTACAAAAGCATGATCTCGTTGAGCGGTAATCATATCAGAAAATGGCTGTTAACCCTTGCATGGTTGTAGCAATAGTAAAACGTCATTAAGACCCTTCGCAACATCATTGCTACCCCTTAAAATGCAGGACTCACTGAAATTTGAATTCCCATATCTAACTCTGAATCTCGCATCTTGGGGTAGTTTGGGTATACTCCGTCAAGAAAACTGTCCGACTGATATCAAGGAACATGCCATGCTCATCCGCTGGTTTTACACCTTATTACTTTCCCTCGCCTCCCCTTTTCTGCTTTATGGCCTGTATAAGAAAAAACCAGGAAAGCCGTCATTCGGCAAGCGCTGGAAAGAGCATTTTGGCTTTACGCCACTGCTTAGCTACCAAAACACTGCCATTCGCCCTATCTGGATCCATGCCGTATCGGTGGGTGAATCTATTGCTGCAATTCCAGTGATTAAAGCCTTGAAAGCGCAAAACCCGGAGCAACCCATCGTCGTCACAACGACAACGAGCACAGGCGCAGAGCAAGTGGCTAAACTGGGCGATCTGGTTGAACACCGCTACATGCCACTTGATTTTTCATGGTGTGTTAAAGGTTTTTTAAAAACGATACACCCTTCTGCAATGCTGATTATGGAAACCGAACTGTGGCCAAATACCCTCGCGACGGTTCACGACTCAGGCGTTCCGATCATGATTATGAACGCCCGCCTGTCCGCCCGCTCAGCGGCTCGCTATCGCCAGTTTCAGCCAATCTTCAATCTTCTCGCCCGCAACATTGACCATGTTTTATGCCTACATCATGATGATGCGGAGCGCTTTAAAGCGTTAGGAATGAAAGAGCAGAATGTCACCGTGACAGGCTCAATAAAGTATGACATCGAGATTTCCGCTTCAATTGAGCAGCAAGCAAGAGATCTTCGCAGCCAGTTAGGTGCGCAGCGGCCGGTATGGGTCGCGGCCAGCACCCACAAGGGGGAAGATGAGCAAGTATTGGAAGCGTTCAGGTTAGTGCTGAAGAAGTACCCGGACAGTTTATTGATTCTCGTGCCGCGTCATCCTGAGCGTTTCAATCAGGTTGAACAGCTGTGTGCGGACACCGGATTTAGCTGTGTGCGCCGCACAGCCAATGCAGAGGTTTCAACCGACACTCAGATCTATTTGGCCGATACGATGGGAGAAATGCTGCTCTTCCAGGGCGCTGCTGATATCACCTTTATGGGCGGCAGTTTGATCGGGGCGGCGGTCGGCGGGCATAACCTGTTAGAACCTGCCGCCTTGGGCAAACCCGCGCTCACCGGGCCAAGCTTTTACAATTTTACCGACATTACTGAGCAGTTATGCTCCGCCGATGCGGTCTGGATCTGTGCCGATGCCCGGGAGCTGGGACAGATGCTAACGCAACTCTTTGCGAGCCCTGAGCAATGCCAGGCCATGGGAGCTGCCGCTTTGAAGGTGGTCAAACAAAATCAGGGCGCAGTGGCCAAAACATTAACCGCTCTCAACCACCAGCTTTCGATTCAGGCCCCGGCGTAACCTTGCAATAGACATTGCCAACAGGTTTGCTGAAACCGGATACCACGCTTACCCTGCTCTTTAACAAAAGAGCGGTGTAAGCGGGCCAGATTCTTCTCTTTCCACTTAGAGCCCGGCTGCTCATAGCACTTATCAAAATCAATCAGCCAAACCTGCTCGTCACCATCCAGCAAAATATTGTGAGCGTTTAGATCGGTATGGCAAACCTGTAAATCATGCATTTTTCGGACTGTCGCCCCGATCTGCCGCCACACAGAGTCGGGAAGGCTGTTTTTTTGCAACAACGCTACCAGATCTCTGGCGTTATCAATCTTCTCGACCAGAATATCGGCACGGTAGGTTAACCCTGAGCGGATCGCCCTCGCCGCAACGGGGCGGGGAACACGCACCCCACCTTGCGCCAGCTTATGCAGCAATAACGTTTCTTCTGCGCAGCGCGTTTTGCTCCAGCCAAGAAACCAATATGAGTCTTCTACCAGCTTACCAAACAGCCCGCCACGGCGATAATGCCGCAGTGCCATCGGTAACGTCTTCCCCTCAACAAACCAAGTTGTGCCCCGGCCTTGTGCCGAACCAATCACTTTTGATCCTTGCTGCCAGAATGCCGGGTCAAAACATTTATCCGGCTCTTCCTGCAACAAATTCGGGTCAAACCAGATGCGCTGGTTAGCAAAACACAATTCTTTCACGGTGAAACTCCTGACAGGTTACGCTTCGTTATTTTACAATCACCGGAGTGAACTGCATAATTCCATCTTCAAATCATTATTGGGTATCAGCAATGGCGCTATTTTCAACTTCGCCGAAATCTTTGTGTATTCTGCGATTATCTGCAATTGGTGATGTCTGCCACGCCATTGCCGTGGTGCAAGCAATCCAAAGCCACTGGCCACAAACAGAGATCACTTGGGTTACCGGGAAAATAGAAGCCCAGCTCATCGGTGACTTACCGGGGATAACCGTCGTCAGCTTTGATAAAAAAGCCGGTCTTGCCGGCATGCAGGCGGTATGGCGTGCATTAAAAGGGCAAAAGTTTGATGCCCTGATCCATATGCAGGCAGCACTGCGAGCAAGTGTACTATCATTGGGCATTAAAGCTAAATACCGCGTCGGATTTAGCCGCAACCGCACCAAAGAAGGACAATGGCTGTTTACTAACAAGCACCTGCCAGAAACCGAAGCCTTCCATGTCCTGGACAACTTCGCGGACTTTGCCCGTTACCTCGGGGTTCCGTTTTCTACGCCAAGCTGGAATATTCCGCTGGCGGAAGCAGACGTCCGGTTTACTCAGCAATACACGGCGGGAAAACAGACCCTGCTGATCTCGCCCGCAGCCAGCAAAGACGAGCGTAACTGGCTCACTGAGCGATATGCTGAAATTGCCGATTACGCTAACAGCAAAGGAATGCAGGTACTGCTATGCGGTTCACCGGCTCCCAGAGAAATAGCGCTGGGTAAAAAAATAGAACAACACTGCCGGCAGCCTGTCGTTAACTTGATTGGCAAGACCAGCTTGAAGCAGTTAACGGCCTTATTAGGGCAAGCTGATGTTGTCTTGGCCCCGGATACCGGTCCTGCTCACCTGGCTACCACCCAGGGAACACCGGTTATTGGCCTGTATGCTCACAGTGATCCGAACCGGACCGGGCCTTACAATAGCCTGGATCACGTGGCGAGCGTGTACGATCAACATGCCGAACAGCAACATGGTAAACCTGTTGCGGCCCTGCCTTGGGGCACTCGAGTAAAGGGCGATGACTTAATGCAAGACATCAGTGTCGAACAAGTCAAGTCCCGACTCGACAATCTGATCTCGCCATCGGTTTAGCACTAAACAAATTATTTTTATTTAACGGAAGATCACCATGACAACACGCGTTATCTACCCGGGTACTTTTGATCCAATTACCAATGGCCATCTTGACTTAATTGAGCGTGCAGCCGCAATGTTTGATCATGTCGTGGTCGGTATTGCAGCCAGTCCCAGTAAGCAACCCCTGTTTGATCTGCAAGAGCGTGTCACGCTCACGCAGGCCATCACCAAGCATTTATCCAACGTTGAAGTTGTTGGTTTTTCTGGTCTGCTGGTTGATTTCGCCAAGGAATCCAATGCTAACATCTTAGTCCGCGGCCTACGCGCGGTCTCTGACTTTGAGTATGAATTCCAGCTGGCGAACATGAATCGCCGTCTGATGCCAGAACTGGAAACCGTCTTTCTTACCCCATCCGAAGAAAACTCTTTTCTCTCTTCAACCATGGTTAAAGAAGTCGCACTGCACAAAGGCGATGTAAGTCAGTTCGTCGCCCCTCAAATTACCGCAGCGCTTAACGCCAAGTTTCATCAAAAGTAACCCTTAATCAATCCGCCAGCAAAAAGGAGGCCGCAGCCTCCTTTTTTGCCGTTCAGGTAATTAGATCATCAACACTGATAAAACGCTCGATACCAGTCAACAAACGCCTTAACGCCTTCTTTCACTTTCACCGCGGGCTGATAACCGGTAGCGTTAAATAAGTCGTCAGTATCGGCATAGGTTGCATACACATCGCCGGGCTGCATTGGCATGAAGTTTTTCTTCGCTTCAATCCCTAACGCCTCTTCCAGTGCTTCAATAAAGTCCATCAGCTTCACCGGGCTGCCATGGCCGATGTTATACACCTTATAAGGTGCCGAGCTGGTTGCAGGCGACCCCGCCTCGACCGTCCAGTCTTTGTTCTGTTCCGGGATCACATCCTGAATACGGATAATGCCTTCAACAATATCATCGATGTAAGTGAAATCACGGCGCATGTCGCCATTGTTATACACATCGATGCCCTGACCTTTGACAATCGCATTGGTAAATTTGAATAAGGCCATATCAGGACGGCCCCAGGGGCCATAGACAGTGAAGAAACGCAATCCGGTGGTCGGAACACCATACAAATGCGAATATGTATGGGCCATCAACTCATTGGATTTCTTCGTTGCGGCATACAATGAAATCGGATGATCCACACTGTCACTGGTATTAAACGGCATCTTTTGGTTGAGGCCGTATACCGAGCTTGAAGACGCATAGACCAGGTGCTTGACGTTATTATGGCGACACCCTTCGAGCACGGCTAAATGGCCGACTAAGTTACTGTCGGCATAGGCCATCGGGTTATCAATCGAGTAACGTACTCCGGCCTGGGCTGCCAGATGAATAACGCGATCAAACTGCTGCTCGGCAAACAAAGCCGCCATGCCGTCACGATCGGCTAAATCGAGCTCGATAAAGGTGAATCTTTCATGAGCCACACGTTCAAGACGCGCATGCTTGAGCGAGACATCGTAGTAATCATTCAGGTTATCGATACCAATGACGTCATGGCCCTGGTCGCAAAGGCGTTCCGTTACCGCACTACCAATAAAACCTGCTGCACCTGTTACGAGATATTTCATACTTTGCCTGTTTTTTATCGCCGTTCACCTCATCGCTATGTCATCGACAGCAAAGAGACGAACAGCGGCATTTGTCTTTAAATCACGGGACGAATACTGTCGCCGCGGCCAATCGCGTAATAATTGAAACCGCGCTCTTGCATTAATGCCGGCTCAAATAAGTTACGCCCGTCAACAATCACTTTTTCTTTTAACGTCGTCGCAATAAAATCAAAATCAGGGGCACGGAAATTCGTCCACTCGGTACAGATCACCAGCGCGTCGGCGCCTTGCAATGCCGCTTCTTTGGTCCCCATGAGCAACAGATCGTCACGATTACCATAAATACGCTGACACTCTTCCATCGCTTCGGGATCAAAGGCCTGAACCTTGGCTCCCGCCTGCCACAGTGACTCCATTAATACCCGGCTGGACGCCTCACGCATATCATCGGTATTGGGTTTAAAGGAAAGTCCCCAAACCGCAATCGTTTTGTCTTTAAGATCAGAGTTAAAGTGGTGGTCCAGATTCGCCATTAGCTTATCTTTCTGACGATAGTTGACACGTTCTACCGCCTCCAGCAATTCAGAACGGTAGCCAATTCCCTGAGACGTGCGCACCAATGCCTGCACATCTTTCGGGAAGCACGAACCTCCGTAACCACACCCCGGATAAATAAAGTGATAGCCAATGCGGGGATCAGAACCGATCCCCTTGCGCACCTGCTCAATATCCGCTCCCAGCTTTTCTGCCAGGTTCGACATTTCGTTCATAAACGAGATCTTGGTCGCCAACATGCAGTTTGCGGCATACTTGGTCAGTTCGGCAGAGCGAACATCCATAAAGATGATCTTGTCATGGTTGCGATTAAAAGGCGCATACAACTCGCGCATCAGCTTTCTAACCCGCTCTGAATCCGTACCAATGACAATACGATCAGGCCTGCGACAATCTGCAACGGCCGCGCCTTCCTTTAAAAATTCAGGGTTTGAGGCCACATCAAACTCAATCTCAGCCCCACGCTCTGCAAGCGCTTTTGCCATATGATCTTGTACTTTGTCGGCGGTACCGACCGGGACTGTCGATTTATCGATGATCACTTTGTAATCATCCATATACTGGGCAATCGTGCCTGCAACCGCTAGCACATATTGCAGATCGGCAGAGCCATCTTCATCTGGCGGTGTACCGACAGCTATAAACTGCATTTGACCATGTTTGACGCCCAGCTCAGCATCGGTGGTGAAGGTGATCCGGCCTGATTCGTAGTTTTCTTTGACCAGCGGTGTCAGACCCGGCTCATAGATAGGAATAATACCCTGTTTCAGGTTCTCAACCTTATTCTGATCCACATCGACACACACCACCTCATGGCCAACTTCCGCCAGAACGGCAGCCTGAACTAGGCCAACATACCCAATACCAAAAACTGTAACTTTCATGCTCTGTTCCCAAAATAATTAAAGCGGTTTTGCACCAACTCCGCTAATGGCGAGTATACGGCGCTGACACCATGAAGATAACGCTGATTCGCTCTCTTCATACTATCTTGAATTCTATTTTTGACAGTGACTACAATACACCGTAGCACGCTGGCCAATTTTCATGTCACTCAATATGTTGTCGCATCGCGGGCAAGGCTCGCCGCCTTTGCCGTAGACTTGTAATTCTTGGGCAAAATAGCCCGGCTTGCCGTCCGCATTTTTAAAGTCTTTTAAGGTGGTCCCGCCCTGCTTGATGGCAAACGCCAACACGGCTTTGATTTCAGCCACCAAGATTGCCATACGTTGCGACGAGATATTGCCGGCCGCACGCTTCGGATGAATACCCGCGCTGAACAGTGATTCATTGGCATAGATATTACCCACCCCGACCACAATCTGATTATCCATAATCAATTGCTTGACCGCGGTGCGCTTACCTTTCGCCCGCTCAAGCAGGTACTCGGCAGTAAATCCATCACTCAATGGCTCCGGTCCCAGCTTACTGAGTACCGGATGCTGTCGCTCCGGCTGCTCCCATAACCAGGCACCGAAACGGCGTGGATCGTTATAACGCAGCACTTCACCATTTGAGAGAACCAGATCTACGTGATCATGTTTTCCTGCTGGTAGGGATGCCGGTAAAATCCGTAAACTGCCTGACATACCTAAATGAATAATCGCGTATCCCGCATCTGTCTGTAGCAACAGATACTTCGCCCGGCGGCTGATACTGCGGATCACCTGCCCCTCAATCTGCTGAATATCTTCAGGGATCGGCCAGCGTAAACGTGAATTCCGAATAACAATTTTTGTCACCATCTGGCCTACCACATGAGGCGTGATCCCCATCCGGCTAACTTCTACTTCAGGTAATTCAGGCATAGAGATCCTCGTACTGCCTTCTGTCAGTTAGGAAATAAATAAGTCTCATCGACAGAAATTGCCAGCCATCGTCCTTCCCAGCCTTGCAACAACCAGAACTGGGGCAAGTGGTACACAGTCACACGTACCGGCTCTTCTGTCATCGTCAGCCAAATTTCGACGGTACGCGGCGCTGCTAACTGAGGTTTTAACTGCGTTATGGTCTCGTTATCGACGGCAGTACCCGCAATAGCTTGCCAGCGATTGACAACAGCCGGCAGATCCGACTGCATAGACGGCTCAGCGGCCCACTGACCACCTTGTAACATAAGCTGATAGTCTGGCAGCACCAACTGAGTGATCACCGCCTGTTCGGGCAGCAAGCGCCGCAGAGCCGCTGAAGGCGTCGTCGATGAAGACGATGATGCATTTGAAAAACGCTCTTTTATCAGCTCAGGAAGCTGCACCATTGCAATAAAACCAACAACGGCAGCAATGATTACATTATTCCATCCGCGGCGTGATAGTTTCATTCAGGCACTCCTTGGCCCCAGTAATATCATAAGCTTGAATCATAACATTATAGCAATTGTATAAAAGTAGAGATAAAAAGGAAGGGAGCGGGGAATTTCAGATATAAAAAAACCCAGTCTAAACTGGGTTTTTATCAAAGAATTTCAAATCAATTACTTGATTTTAGCTTCTTTGTACATAACGTGCTGGCGAACTACTGGATCAAATTTCTTGATCTCAAATTTGCCTGGCATGTTACGTTTGTTCTTATCGGTAGTGTAGAAGTGTCCTGTACCAGCAGATGATACTAGGCGGATCTTCTCACGAATGCCTTTAGCCATTTTTTAAACTCTCTCTTTAAACGTTCTCGCCGCGAACACGCATCTCTGCAAGAACGATATCAATACCTTTCTTGTCGATGATACGCATACCTTTCGCAGAAAGACGCAGTTTAACGAAGCGTTTTTCGCCTTCTACCCAGAAACGATGAGTTTGCAGGTTCGGCAGAAAACGACGCTTGGTGGCATTACGTGCGTGTGAACGGTTGTTACCCGTTACAGGACGCTTGCCAGTTACTTGGCATACTCGGGACATTGCTGTCTTCTCCAAATCGTTTCAGCTCGATATCTACCGTGGTTAATTCAATGTGAAAACGCGTTTTCACATATAACCACAGCTATCAAAGGTCGCGCATTATACTAAGTCAAAACCAGTTGCTCAAGTCCCGAGCGATCCTTTCTCATCTTTTTCCGCAAATTTAGCTTAATTTATAGCCAACCTCGCTCTGCGAAAGAGACAATCTCTCCATCACCGACAACAAAATGATCCAGGACACGAATATCGACTAAACCTAGCGCATCGCTGATTCTTCGAGTAATTCGACGGTCTGCCTGACTAGGTTCAGCTACGCCTGATGGGTGATTATGCGCTAAAATGAGTGCGGCTGCATTAAATTCTAACGATCTTTTTACCACTTCCCTTGGATACACAGACGCAGAATCAATCGTTCCTTCGAATAAAACCTCGCCGGAAATGACCCGATGCTGGTTATCAAGAAACAAAACAAAGAAGGCTTCGCGATGCCGATCTCGCAATAACTGGCTTAAATAGTGCCTAGTCTGTTGCGGGCTAGTCAGCGCATCACCTTTCGTCAGCGTCTCTTCCAAATGACGGTGACTCATTTCTAATACCGCCTGCAGCTGAGCGTATTTTGCCGGGCCCAGCCCCTTGTGACAGCAAAACGCTTTTTTATCGGCGGCTAATAAGGCCCGAAGTGAGCCAAACTCGTTAAGCAGGTAAGTCGCCAGCTCGATCGCATTCATCCCTGGCATACCGGTACGTAAGAAAATGGCGAGCAGCTCGGCATCTGATAAGGCCCTGGCTCCCCGAGATAATAGCTTTTCCCGCGGTCGAGATTCAGCTGGCAGTAGCTTTAGTGACATAAACACCTCTTCGGCAATCGCCTCAGAAGATGTGTTTTCATGATCAAATTCAACTTGCGCATTCTGTTGTGGGAAAATCCTCGCAGTTTATTGTCACGCTTACATTGCACTTGCCCCCAATCTACGATCTTGCCCGCTCATTGGTTCTTAAAATACCGGGGGTCTTGGCAAGCCCATTTTCAGAACCTTCTCTAACGATGAATCAGCCCTCCTTTAATGTTATCTTGTGCTGCAGTATTGGGTAAGCTTGCCTTTCATCATTGCAACCGAAAGATAAACAGACCCTGGTTTTAAGCAAAGCTTTTTGGTTTAGATACATTTTGATTTGGGTAAAACAATGCAAACACTGGCAGGAAAAAAAATACTTCTGGGTATCAGTGGCGGAATTGCCGCTTATAAGTGCGCAGAGCTGACGCGTCGCCTGATTGAGCGTGGTGCCGAAGTACGCGTCGTCATGACTAAAGCGGCACAAGAGTTTATCACGCCGCTGACCATGCAGGCCGTTTCCGGCAAACCGGTTTCCGATAGTTTGTTCGATCCCGCGGCAGAAGCGTCAATGGGACATATCGAGCTGGCAAAGTGGGCAGATCTAGTGCTCTTGGCACCCGCTACTGCAGACTTAATGGCGCGGATCAGTGCCGGTATGGGTAATGATTTATTAACCACCCTATGCCTTGCGACAGATTCTCCGGTCGCCGTTGCGCCCGCGATGAATCAGCAGATGTACGGCAACATCGCCACCCAGGAGAATATTGCCACCTTAAAACGCCGGGGGTTCTATCTCTGGGGACCCGCCAGTGGCGAGCAAGCCTGTGGTGATGTTGGCCCGGGTCGCATGCTGGAACCCATGCAATTAGTCCATCTGGCTGAAGATTTTTTCCAGCCCGCCGATTTAGCTGGCCTGAAAATTGCCATTACCGCAGGCCCGACCCGCGAGGCGATTGATCCGGTCCGTTACCTGACCAACCACAGCTCGGGAAAAATGGGGTATGCCATTGCCGCCGCCGCCGCTCAGCGCGGCGCTCAGGTCACTCTGATCAGCGGCCCGGTTAATCTGGCCACACCTGCCGGTGTCACCCGTATTGATATCAACAGTGCCGAACAAATGCATCAGACGGCAGTCAAGCACGCCGTTGAGCATGATATTTTCATCTCTTGCGCTGCCGTTGCCGACTTCCGCCCAGCAGAGGTTGCCGAGCAGAAGATGAAGAAGCAATCAGATAGCAATGAAATGGTACTGCGGTTAGTCAAGAATCCGGATATTGTGGCCAGCATCGCCGCACTGGCGCACCAGCGGCCCTTTACCGTCGGGTTTGCGGCTGAAACCCAGGATGTGGAACAATACGCCCGCGACAAATTAATCCGTAAAAATTTAGATTTAATCTGCGCCAATGATGTCGCCCGACAGGGCCAGGGCTTTAACAGTGACAGCAATGCACTGCACCTGTACTGGCCTGCTGGCGACAAGGCCCTGCCACTGAGCTCAAAAAGTGAACTGGGACAACAACTGATAACAGAAATCACTGCGCTGTATAAAGAGAAAAAGCATGAAAAAAATTGATCTGAAAATCCTCGACCCACGTGTCGGTAACGAATTCCCTCTGCCAGCCTATGCGACCGAAGGCTCTGCAGGCCTGGATCTGCGTGCTTGCCTGGATGAAGCGCTGGTTGTCGAACCGGGACAGACCCATCTAGTGCCAACCGGCCTGGCAATCCACATTGCCGACCAGAGCCTGGCTGCAACCATTCTGCCGCGTTCAGGTCTGGGCCATAAGCACGGTATCGTACTGGGCAACCTGGTTGGGCTGATCGACTCAGACTATCAGGGCCAACTTATGGTCTCGGTATGGAACCGAGGCCACAGCACATTTACCATCGAAGCTGGCGACCGTATTGCCCAATTGGTTTTCGTCCCTGTGGTACAGGCTGAATTTAATATTGTCTCAGACTTCGATTGCAGCGAACGCGGCGAAGGCGGCTTTGGCCATTCAGGCCGCAGCTAGCAAACCAGATCAGGGCAAAAAAGCATTCATAAAGTGTTTAGCGATTAAGCGATTGATATCAAATATAAAGCGCAACCCTACAGGTTGCGCTTTTTTTGTCGATAAAGAGATCACTATCTGCAGCTTGCGCTTTTCACAACGCAGCAGCATCGCTAAGATAGACGGGTTTCACGATGTTCTAAGACAGTATCATTCGAAAAGGAACGGTTACTCATGGCTGGCAACAAAAAAAACAATCGTCGCGAAGAGATCCTGCAAGCCCTAGCGCAAATGCTGGAATCGACCCAAGGCAGCCAACGCATTACAACAGCAAAACTGGCGGCACAAGTCGGCGTATCTGAAGCCGCGCTGTATCGACATTTTCCAAGTAAAGCTCGCATGTTTGAAGGCTTGATTGAGTTTATTGAAGATTCCATCACGACCCGCATAAACCGTATCCTGGATGAAGAAAAAGATACCATGAACCGCTTGCGCATGATGCTGCAGCTCATTCTGGTCTTTGCGGAACGCAATCCGGGACTGACCCGCATTATGACCGGCCATGCCCTGATGTTTGAGCAAGACCGCCTGCAATCGCGGATCAACCAGTTATTCGAGCGGATTGAAACCCAGATACGTCAGGTCCTGCGCGAACGAAAACTGCGTGAAGGAAAAGGCTTTCCGGTCGATGAGATCATTCTAGCCGCTCAGCTGCTAGGTCAGGTTGAAGGCAGCCTGAACCGCTATGTTCGCTCCAGCTTCAAATACAAGCCAACCGAAAACTTTGACGACTACTGGCAACTGCTTAGTGCGCAGTTGGGGTAAGGACAGGGGCGAGAGCCTAGGCGCGAGTTTCGGGTTTCAGCAAAAAAGCGACAGGTGAATACCTCTCGCTTTTTTTTCGCCACTCGAACCTCATTACCTGAAACTTCTTATTCCCTAGGATTTCAGGGCCATCGTAGCGCTCTTCCCGCTTTTATACCCCGTATTCAGCACGGTAGGCTTTCACTGCGGCTAGGTGGGCATCCATCCCCTCTTGCTCAGACAAGTAGGTAACTACGTCGCCCAGAGACACAATCGAAATCACCGCGCAGCCGAAATCGCGTTCCACTTCCTGAATCGCAGACAATTCGCCTGTGCCTTTTTCCTGACGGTCAATCGCCACTAACACACCGGCCAGATCCGCACCGTTGGCCTTAATGATTTCCATCGACTCACGAATTGCCGTCCCGGCCGTGATCACATCATCAACCAGCATAATGCGCCCTTCCAGCGGGCTACCGACCAGGTTGCCACCTTCACCGTGGTTCTTCGCTTCTTTACGGTTGAAGCAATATGGTGTGTCGACATCGTGGTGATCCGCCAGCGCAACGGCCGTGGTCGTCGCAATTGGGATCCCCTTGTACGCAGGGCCGAACAGCACATCATAATCGATACCCGCATCCACCAAGGCTTCTGCGTAAAAACGGCCAAGGCGTGCTAAATCACGGCCGGTATTGAACAGACCCGCATTGAAAAAATACGGACTCCGGCGGCCAGACTTCAGAGTAAACTCACCAAACTTCAATACCCCTTTTTCCAGGGCAAATTCGATGAACTGACGCTGATATGCTTTCATGGTATCTCCTTAACATTGCTATATAGGTATTTCGATTTACGCGCTAACTTTATCGGATTCATTGATTCGACAAATTTTAGACAAAAAAAAGCGACTCAATCGAGCCGCTCAATAATTAGCTTGCCAATGCCGTTTTCTGCATCGTGATAATGTCGGCAATGCCGTCTTTCGCCAGGGCGAGCATGGCCAGCAACTCTTCGTGGCTGAAGGCTTCTCCTTCTGCCGTCCCTTGGATCTCGATCATCTTGCCTTCTTCGGTCATGACCACATTCATGTCGGTTTCTGCCGCTGCGTCTTCAAGATACTCAAGATCGCAAATAGCTTCGCCGTTATAGATACCGACAGAAACAGCAGCCACCATGCCTTTTAACGGGCTTTTTTTCAGGCTGCCTTTTTCAATCATGTAATTGATCGCATCAACCAGCGCAACCATTGCACCGGTAATAGAAGCCGTACGCGTGCCGCCATCAGCCTGGATAACATCACAGTCTACCGTGATCATCTGCTCACCCAGCGCTTCCAGATCAACCGCCGCACGCAGGCTACGGGCAATCAGACGCTGGATTTCCATGGTGCGACCGCCCTGCTTACCACTGGATGCTTCACGGCGGTTACGGGTATGAGTTGCTCGTGGCAGCATGCCGTATTCTGCAGTAACCCAACCTTGGCCTTTGCCTTTTAACCAGCGAGGTACATTTTCTTCCACACTTGCGGTACAGATCACTTTGGTATCGCCGAATTCGACTAATACTGAACCTTCAGCATGTGCTGTGAAGTTACGGGTGATCGTAATTGGACGTACTTGACTGGTGCTTCTTCCGCTTGGACGCATCGACGCTTTACCTTTCGCAGGGCTACATTGACCGGCGATTATAGCTACATCCGAGTTCGAAGTGTAGAGCGATATAGCCAAACCGCCCCAAGAGACTGGATCACGCAGTAGAAGTTGCTCGGTAATATAGAGACATAGTCAGGATTTTAGAAGCTACGGCCTGTTGATTTCTTTTATAATCAATGGTGGGTATAATCCGTGCTATCTGGTAACTACACACCTATTCTTTCTGTTACGCTTCCTGCTGCATGTCAGTAAGCTTAATAAGTAGTTATATTCCACCTTATAAAAAGGCCAATAGCCAATGATCCATAGCATGACCGCCTATGCCCGCCGCGAAGTAAAAGGCGACTGGGGCACTGCCATTTGGGAAATCCGCTCTGTTAATCAACGTTATCTGGAAACGTATTTACGTATGCCTGAGCAATTCCGTAGTTTAGAACCGGTATTGCGCGAGCGCTTTCGCCAGCGTCTGGCCCGCGGTAAAGTTGAATGTAACTTGCGTTACGAAGCCAATCAGGCTGCAACCAGTGAACTCTCCATCAATGAAGATTTGGCTAAACAGGTCATCAATGCCGCCAAATGGGTAAAAGAGACGGCAGGCGAAGGCAATATTGGTCCTTTCCAGGTACTGAACTGGCCTGGCGTGATGGAAGCACCGGAGCAAGATCTGGATGCCATCAATAAAGATCTGCTAGCGGGTTTTGATGCGGCCATTACCGACTTCATCGCTGCACGTGCCAGTGAAGGCGAAAACATGAAAGAGCTGATCGTGCAGCGTCTTGACGCTATCTCGCTTGAAGCCGGAAAAGTGCGCCAACGGATGCCTGAAATCATTAACTGGCAGCGCGAACGTCTGACGACCCGCTTTGAAGACGCAAAAGTTGAACTGGATCCTAGCCGCATTGAGCAAGAGCTGGTTATGATGGCACAAAAAAGTGATGTCGCAGAAGAGCTGGACCGCCTCGATTCTCACGTTAAAGAGACTCAGAAGATCATGAAGAAAGGGGGCGCGTGTGGCCGCCGTCTGGATTTCATGATGCAGGAATTTAACCGTGAAGCGAACACCCTGGCTTCAAAGTCGATCAGCACCGACATCACCGCATCGGCGGTTGAGCTGAAAGTACTGATTGAGCAGATGCGAGAGCAGATCCAGAATATTGAATAAGGTTCACTTCGTCTCATAAAGATGCTGACACGCTGAACAACAAATTTTTTGATTGTTTAAGTTTCAATATATTGTCGCAAACCGAAGTGGTGGATTATGATCGTCATCAGAATCCATCACTTCCAGCATTATGTCGCTAAACTCGCCAGCCGTTATTTTCCTCCTGATATGATACTTCAATCCATCCATGACTCTCTTTCTGCAAGCTGAATTACCGTGAAATTGAAGAGAGATTGGCAGAGCGGTGGCCTAACGGATAGAAGTTAGGAACATACATTTTCCGTTAACTAATTTAAAGCTAGGACTTATGGGCGGGCTGGTTTAGTAAAACCATTAAACTTTTACCATAATAGGCAAGTTGTGCACTACATGATACATCCATTTTTTTAAATAAATTACTACGATGTATTTCAGTTGTTCTCAGTGAGATATGTAATTTATCTGCAATGATTTTATTAGGAACACCTTGGATAATTAATGGTATTAAACTTTTTTCCCTTGGCGTCAACGTGTTAAACTTATTGATGATGTTTTGTTCTTCTAAATTAGATGATTTCTTAATATTACACTTACCATAGACCTCTAAAATACTCTCGATCAACTCCTCCGCATTAATGGGTTTTTGTAATAAATCATAAGCATTTAATTTAAAAGCCTGTTTGGTTAGATTAACATCAGCATGACCGGTTAAAAAAATAACACCTAATTGAGTGTTTATTTTATTTAATTGACGAAGTAATGTGATCCCATCCATTTCTGGCATATTAATATCTAATATAGCGACACCATGCTTAATAGGATTGACTTCAGATAAAAAACAAGCAGGCGATGAAAAAGAGAAAATGTTAGCGCCTTCATTTTCAAGCAACCATGTTAATGCATCTAATATGTTTTTTTCATCATCAACTAAATAAATATCAATTCCATCTAACATGAGTTACTCTCCACATACTTAGGTAATTTTATTTCAATTAATGCTCCCTGCGGTTGATAGACTGCATGGATCTGACCATTATGTTCATTAATGATCTTTTTACAGATAACCATTCCTAATCCAATACCATTTTTTTTAGTGCTATTAAATGGCATAAACAGTTTTTTTATCTGCTGCTCTGTTAATCCAAAACCATTATCTAGTATATGAACAATAATATATTGACTGCTTTGTGAAGTGATTACATTGATCTTCTTATGGTCATGTTCCATCATAGAAAACGAATCTATTGCATTTTTTAAAATATTTGTTATTACTTGAGTTAATAATACATTATCACCGAAAACATAACTTTCGCAACTATAACGGTGGTCAATAGCGATAGCTTTTCTCGTTGCCTCATTATTGAATAGTTTTAATGACTGTTCAATAATTTCATTAATATCTACTTTCTTTCGATTATCGTCATTAACAGACATAAAGCCACGCATTCTCTGAATGATCTCTTTGGCATTATTTGTTTGATTCTCTATTTGTAATAACACTTGGCTCAGTTTATTAGCATCTAACGCGTTACTGTCGAGCTGCCGTCTACAACCTGAAGCATAAATAGAGATTGTTGTTAAAGGCTGGGTTATCTCATGAGCTAATCCAGAAGCCATTTCACCGGCCAATAATACTCTTTGTGCTTGAAAAAGTTGATGGGTCTCCTGCTCTAATTTAAGGCTAGTCTGCTGGTGTTTCAATGACTCATCCTGCAACTGTTTTGTTCGTTGATAGACTTTTCTTTCGATAGTTAAATGATAAATAAAAAAAAGTAATAAACTTAAAGTGATGGCGATGATCCATTTATCATATTTTTGCCAATAGATTGTAATCCAAAAAGGCGAGATATCTACTTTCAATGCATTAACGAGAGAGTAGACACTTGAGTCATCGACTGGTGCACTCCATGATTTATACTCTCCTGCCTTAGCTATAGGGTTATCTTGCTGGATACTTAGCAGCAATTTAACCGTAATATTTGATATCTTGCTTGGTACTGTATGGCTAACGGATAAGCCAATATTAGGGTACAGTTTTGAAGAACTCACGCATGAAAAATCATCCTGAGTTTTTAATATATATTTAGCCGAAACTGCCAGTGCATTCTTATTTTCTTTTGCTTGTTCTTTCTCTAACAGACAGGTAGGGATAATACCGAAGTCGGCCTTGTTTTTAGCGACCATCTCGATAACATTACTTTGCGGTATACCAACAAAAGAGACATTATTCAATACCACATGAGTGCCACTATCATATAGATCTTTCATCATAATTTGAAACCCACCAAAAGCAGCGGGTGATGATGAGATGATTCGGCTTCTCTCCAGCATTTTCCAATCATTAATCATAGCACGGTCTTTTTTACCAATAATGACCGAACCGATTGCATGTTGACTATCTCCAGTCAATGGAGAAAGGTTTAATACTTTACTGTATCTGTATTGATGTTTTATTTTTAAAAATTGAACACCATTACTAATAATAAAATCAACAATGTTTTTTTTTGCCAACTCAGTAATAGTTACAATATCTGCTAATATCAATGAGTAATGTAACTCCGTACTATGGCTATTTAGGTAGTCTATCGTAGGCTGCCATCGTTGTAGAGAGACTTCATTACTATCAAAGTTTAATACTGCAATTCGTACTTGTTTTTTGGCATAGACAGGGAAAGAACAAAGAGCAAAAAGAGCAATGAGTAGGAAAATAGTGAGATGATTTTTTACTTCATTTATCATAATGAACCTATAGCCGAGATTCCACAGCTAATTTTAAACGAAGATAGCTACATTTCATTGCAAACAGTCAAACTTGCGAAGTTTAAAATAGTTAATTTTAATTACCGTACAAGTTGGGAATTCATGTTGCCACAGCCGGATACTGATATCATAATTCGCATTAGCATTCTACATTTTCTTCGATAGCCTATCTCAAACCCTAAGATAGCTCACAAAACCAAACGTCAGAATCAGCTGAGGAATAGCTAATACAGTCTATCTGTTTTACCGGAAAATAATTTTTATATTATTTTAAGTCCACTTTTCTATCTTGATTTAGATCAAGGTTATATTCGGACTGCGGTTTACCACTATACCGCTCTCAGCATGGGGTGAATATCTTATGATGCATGATTTTACTACTAGTGATTAGGTAATTAGGTATGAGTGGCTTAGATAATAAACGAAGGGATTTTATAAAAAAAAGCTTAGGTATGGCATCGCTTATACCACTATCGTCCGCGGTGTTATCGACAACGGCATTTGCAGCAACTGATCCTGACACCATTCAATGGGATGAGGAGATGGATGTATTGGTTGTCGGCAGTGGTTTAAGTGGACTGGCTGCGGCAATCAGCGCTGCAGATATTGATGCTACCGCTAAAATAGTTGTCGCCGATAAGATGTCTCGCTTAGGTGGTTCTTCATTGATATCTGGCCTTAATATGGCTGTTGTCGGATCTCAAATGCAAAAAGACATTGGTGTAACGGATGATAACTGGGAGCTGTTATATCAAGATATTGAAAAAGAAGCACGTGGTTATAATCACCCTGAATTAACAAAAGTTTTGGCCCAAAACACTTTAAATCTATATAACTTTTTAACCGACCATGGCGTTGAATATGATATGTCTATCGGTGGTGGAACTGGCATTAAGAAGCTCGGTGGACATAACCGTGCTCGTGCCGTATGGCCAAAGCATGGTGGAACTGGGGTCATTAAAAACCTATTAAAGTACTGCGATAACAACCTAGCTAATGTTGAAATTCGCAAAAAAGTATTAATTACCGATATTCTTCGTAACAATGAAGGACGTGTCATTGGCGTAAAAGTACGTGAGGGGTATTGGTTTAATCGTAATACCGACGATATGGGTAATAATGATAAGACATCATTTAATAATACCGGTGATGTTAAATATTATAAAGTGAAGCGTGGGTTGGTAATGAGTAGTGGTGGTTTCAACCAAGACCGTCAATTCCGTGCTGGTGAAATTCCTGTCATGTATAATGCCGCAGCAACAACCCAACCAGGAGCGACGGCGAGTGGCATTAAGCCGATGATTAACGCGGGTTATAAACCTGCCCATATGACGCTGTTCCGCTTTGCTTTCCCAATTCCAACAGAAGATATTTTATGGGGTGTGCTATTAAACCCTCGTACTTGTGAACGTTTTGTTGATGAGTTTAACCATAATGATCGTCAAGCTATTGGTATGGCAATCTTAAGCGAAAGAGCAAAGATTGATAATGAAAATGCCGTATTAATTTACGATCAAAAAGGCATTGATAACTATCACGATAAGCAACGGCTAACATTATCTTTAGAAGGTAAAAACGGCACGGGTGGCGACATTTGGAAATTTGAAACCCTTGAAGAGCTAGCTTCTTATTTCAAAATGGATATTTCAAAACTGAAATTATCATTACAGAAATATAATGAGAATATGGCCAAAGATCAGGATGAGTTCGGTAAACCTAAAAGTATTATGTCGACATCTACATCGCTTGATACAGCACCTTATTATGCTATGCAGTTAAATCCTCGTTATAACTATTCACAAGGTGGGGCTTTAATTACACCAAAAGCACAGGCAATTGATATTACAACAGATGAGCCAATTCCGGGTGCATTTGTTTGTGGTGAGGCTGCAGCAGGCACCTTTGGTTATATTCGCCTAACGGCTTGTTCATCATTGGATTGTGGTATTTTTGGTATGATTGCAGGTCAAAATGTAATCAAAGAGATCCCTTGGGCTTAGGACTGAATATGTTTAAAAAACTCCTTATATTATTTGCGATGGTAAGTTGTTTTTCAGTTTATGCCGAAGCTGATAAATCAACAGAGTCATCTGACCCACTCTTTTCATCAACAGAGTTGGTAAAAGCTTATTCCACTAAGCAAGTGGCATCAAAAGAAGATTTTGGATTAAAATCCCATCATGAAAAACTGCAGTTGGAGTGCTCTGATTGTCATGTTAATTCAGACAAAGGTGAGTATAAACGTTTAGAGACAAACGACTGCCTACAGTGCCATAACTCAACAGAGACCGTGGCAAAACGTACCCAATTTATGGATGCCAACCATACTAATCCACATAATTCACTTCATGATGGCTTGGATCTTGATTGTTATGAGTGTCATGCAGAACATAAGCCATCACAGAACTTATGCTCATTCTGCCACAACACCACAACATGGATGGGACAGGTGCCTTAGGGATTAATCATGAAAAAATATAAATTAATAATAATATTGATCGTTCTTGGTGGGATCCTAGGATTAGGGGCTTCACTGATCACAGCAGAAGTGGTCAAGCATACCAGTGGTGAAGAGTTTTGTGGTAGCTGCCATTCGATGGAACCGATGGCAAAAACCTTCAAACTTGATATTCATGGTGGGCAGAATGAGCATGGATTCGTTGCAGAATGTGTGGATTGTCACTTACCCCACGATTCAGTTTTCAATTATATGGTCGCTAAAACAGCCCATGGTATTAATGATGTCTTCAAAGAGACCTTTACCGATACCAGTAAAATTGACTGGTTAAGTCGACGCAAAAATCGTGAAGAGTTTGTGTATGACGATGGTTGCTTAGAGTGTCATCGACAACTATTAGATAAGACAACCGCTGCTAATCCTAAGTCTCTCGTTTTGCATGCTAAATATAAAACGCTAAAAGAGACAGAAGAGCCTCTATATTGTGTTTCATGCCACGTGACAATTGGCCATGATGGACAATTAAGAAGCGAATTAAATAAAACCAGCCCTGAATATACTTTTGGTGTTGAGCAATAGCAGATGCCAACGAACAAAGAAGCCTCCAAATAAGGAGGCTTCTTTGTAATAAGAGAAGGGCATCGTCATGCTAAGACCATTGGTGGATTTTCGAAAGCCTGCGGAGTTCGCGGTACGAGCCGATCGCGGGAGGACTCATTAAGCCTTTCCAGGACTTAAAAGCACCAATAGGCTCACCAGATAGTTCGTCAGCGTAACAGGTGAAATAATCGCTCAACCCTGTTAACAGGAAAAACATAAGCAACTGAAAAATAAATAAATAAAAATGACATCTATATTCATACCCAGAACATCAAACTACCAATAGCCATCATACTCACTCTCTTAACCGTGAATAAGACAGGCTGATACAATACCTTTTTTATTATTGCTGATAACTTTGAAATTAAAGTAAAAGCCAGCCAAGCTTAAGCTGTTAGGTATATGTCGTCGGCTAATATCGTATTGACGACAAAAAAGATGAAATTTCAAGCAATCAGCTAATTTCAATTCTGCGCAGTTCGTGATAATCTGCGCGCCCTTCTAGCACTGAGTGAAAACAGGCAATGAGCAAAGGTACTCTATACATCGTGTCGGCCCCGAGTGGCGCTGGTAAATCAAGTTTGATTAATGCACTCCTTGAAACTAACCCGACCTATGACATGAAAGTATCCGTCTCCCACACCACACGCGGTATGCGCCCAGGTGAGGAACATGGTGTTCATTACAATTTCATCAGCGTTGAAGAATTTACTGATCTGGCAAATAAAGGTTTATTCCTTGAACATGCAGAAGTATTTGGCAATCACTACGGTACGTCTCGTCTCTGGATCGAAGATCAGCTTAATAAAGGTATTGATGTCTTCTTAGATATCGATTGGCAGGGCGCGCGACAAATTCGCAAGCAGATGCCAGCCGCGAAAAGCCTCTTCATTCTGCCTCCTTCAAAAGAGGAGCTGGAACGCCGCCTTAACACTCGCGGTCAGGACAGCGAAGCGGTAATTGCACGCCGCATGCAAGAAGCGCGTTCAGAAATTTCGCACTATAACGAATACGATTATGTGATTGTTAACGATGATTTCGATGCCGCGCTGATGGACTTTAAGTCCATTATCCGTGCAGAACGATTGAAGCAAGACAAGCAAACTGCTAAATATAACAGTATGCTGAATAGCCTACTGGCAGAACAGTAAGTATTTTTGTACAATTTTTACTCTTTTTATATAACCACTGGAGCCCTCCATGGCACGCGTAACCGTTCAAGACGCAGTTGATAAAATTGGCAACCGTTTCGATCTGATCCAAGTAGCTTCTCGCCGCGCTCGTCAAATGCAAACTGGCGGTAAGGATCCACTGGTTCCGGAAGAAAACGACAAGTATACAGTGATTGCCCTTCGCGAAATCGAAGAAGGCCTGATCACTAAAAACATTCTCGATGCTCGTGAGCGTCAGGAAGTTCAAGAGCAAGAAGCAGCAGAGCTAGCCGCTGTTAGCGCTATTGCAGGCGACCACCGTTAATTCAGGGAACCGGGCGAATTGTATCTTTTTGATAGCCTGAAAGAAGTCGCAATTGATTACCTGCCAGAGTCTCAGATAGAGGCTCTTCGGCAGGCGTATCTCGTTGCGCGTGATGCTCACGAAGGGCAAACCCGCTCAAGTGGCGAACCCTACATTATCCATCCGATAGCCGTCGCCCGTATTCTTGCCGAAATGCGCCTCGACTACGAGACGTTAATGGCAGCCCTGCTCCATGACGTTATTGAAGATACTGAAGTCACCAAGGACGATCTCGACAGCCGCTTTGGCTCGACCGTCGCGGAACTGGTTGACGGGGTATCGAAGCTGGATAAGCTGAAGTTCCGCGATCGTAAAGAAGCGCAGGCTGAAAACTTCCGCAAAATGATCATGGCCATGGCCCATGATATTCGCGTTATTCTGATCAAGCTGGCTGACCGCACGCACAACATGCGTACCTTAGGTGCCCTGCGTCCGGACAAACGCCGCCGTATTGCCCGTGAAACCCTAGAGATCTTCTCTCCCCTTGCCCACCGCCTAGGTATCCATAATATTAAAACCGAACTCGAAGAGTTAGGTTTTGAAGCACTTTATCCTAATCGCTACCGGGTATTGAAAGAAGTCGTTGCTTCTGCACGGGGCAACCGCAAAGAAATGATTAACAAGATCCACGCTGAAATCGAGGGACGTCTCATTGACGCGGGGATCGAAGGCAAAGTCTTAGGCCGCGAGAAAAACCTGTATTCCATCTATAACAAGATGAAAAACAAAGAACAGCGTTTCCATACGATTATGGACATCTACGCTTTTCGGATCTTAGTGAAAGATTTGGACACCAGTTATCGCGTATTGGGCCAGGTCCATAACCTGTACAAACCTCGCCCGAGCCGGATGAAAGACTATATTGCCATTCCGAAGGCCAATGGCTACCAGTCACTGCATACCTCCTTAGTCGGCCCTCACGGGGTGCCGGTTGAAGTCCAGATCCGTACTGAAGATATGGATCAGATGGCGGATAAAGGAGTGGCGGCTCACTGGGCGTATAAAGACGGTGAAAATCCCGGCACCACCGCCCAGGTTAAAGCCCAGCGCTGGATGCAAAGCTTGCTGGAATTGCAGCAAAGTGCCGGCAGCTCCTTTGAATTCATTGAAAATGTTAAATCCGATCTGTTCCCGGATGAAATTTACGTCTTTACCCCGAAAGGGCGCATTGTGGAGCTCCCCGTCGGTGCCACAGCCGTCGATTTTGCGTATGCGGTACATACCGATGTAGGCAATGCCTGTGTCGGTGCGCGCGTTGATCGCCAACCGTACCCGCTGAGTAAGCCGCTAAAAAACGGTCAGACTATCGATATTATCAGTGCCCCCGGTGCTCGTCCGAATGCTGCATGGCTGAACTATGTGGTGACCTCTCGTGCCCGTACCAAGATCCGCCAGGTACTGAAAACCATGCGTCGAACAGAGTCAGTGACTTTAGGTCGTCGCCTGCTCAACCATGCCCTTGGTGAGCTCAGTATTGATCAAGTCGCCCCTGATACAATGGCTAAGTTGCTGGCAGATCAACGCCTCGCGAGTATTGATGACTTATTAGCCGATATCGGTTTAGGCGAGTTAATGAGCGTGGTCGTTGCCCGCCGTTTGCTCGATAATAACAGTGACATCAGCCGAACCAACGAAACCGGCAGACGGATGGCCATTCGTGGTGCTGATGGTATTTTGCTGACCTTTGCCAATTGCTGCCATCCCATCCATGGTGATCCGATCATGGCTCACGTCAGCCCGGGTAAAGGCTTGGTTATTCATCGCGAAGAGTGCGCGAATATCCGAGGTTATCAGCGCGAACCTGATAAGTACATGCCAGCTGAATGGAGCGAAGAATTCGATCAAGAATTCATCACCGTTTTAAAAGTCGACATGCAAAACCATCAGGGTGCACTGGCCGCGTTAACCAATACTATTGCTGCAACCGGCTCCAACATTCAAGGCCTTGCGACCGAAGAAAAAGATGGTCGCCTGTACACTGTAAAGGTACGCCTGACCACCAAGGGGCGTATTCATTTAGCCAACATCATGCGCCGTATTCGTGTGATGCCGAATGTGGTTCGCGTATCACGCCAGAAAAATTAACGTCCGGGAGCGAGTTTCTAGCGAAACTCGCCTCTAGAAACTGAACAACTCAACCCTCGCCCTTCAAACAAAACACTAGACTGCTTATGACTCCTGATCGTTACCAGCGAATCCACTCAGTACTGGCGACCCGCCAGCCCGATTTAACCGTATGCATGGAAGAAGTGCATAAGCCGAATAACGTATCAGCCATTATTCGTACGGCTGATGCGGTCGGGGTTCACAAAGTCCACGCCGTCTGGCCGAAAGACAATATGCGGGTACTCAGCCATACCTCTGCCGGGGCACGTAACTGGGTCGAACTAGAAACCCACGACAACATGGTTGCAGCCGTCAGCCAGCTGAAAGCCCAGGGCATGCAGGTACTGGCGACCCATTTGTCAGACGCCGCAATTGATTTTCGTGACGTCGATTACACCAAACCGACCGCAATTATTTTAGGCGGCGAGAAAAACGGGATCACCGCTGAAGCACTGGCAATGGCGGATCAGGACATCATCATTCCGATGGTGGGTATGGTACAGTCGCTTAACGTCTCGGTGGCCAGCGCCCTGATCCTGTATGAAGCACAGCGTCAGCGTCAGCTTGCCGGCATGTATGAACGAGAAGCGACCCTGTTGCCAGACGACGTTGTTCATCGCATTCTGTTTGAGCGCGGTCATCCGGTATTAGCCAAAGTCGCCCGGCGCAAAGGCTTGCCTTATCCGCCGCTCGATAGCGAAGGCCAAATCGTCGCCGATGAGGCATGGTGGGCAACCATGCAGGCCATTGAGCCGAAGAAGAAAACCAAATAAGGATCAGCAACAGCAATGAGCGGAAAGTTATTAGAGACCATCACCCTGACCGAGCTGTCCGGGGTTGGCGCTAAAATGGCAGAAAAATTAGAAAAAGTGGGCCTGGTTACGGTTCAGGATCTGCTTTTCCATCTGCCGCTCCGCTATGAAGATCGTACCCGCATCTGGCCTATCGCCAGCGTCATGCCGGGTCAGCACCTTGCCGTTCAGGGCACCGTGGTCAATAACAGTATTACCTTGGGTAAACGTCGCATGCTGATGGTCAAAATTGCTGATGACACCGGCTCAGCGACCTTGCGTTTTTTCAATTTCAATGCGGCAATGAAAAACAGTTTATCGGAAGGTAAACAAGTCAAAGCCTATGGTGAGATAAAACGCGGTAAATACGGGTTGGAAATCATCCATCCTGACTACTCAGTTTTTTCTGAGCCGACCAAGCTGACCGTGGAAGAAACGCTGACCCCGGTTTACCCTACCACGGAAGGATTACGCCAGCTGACCTTGCGTAATCTGACCGATCAAGCGCTGAATTTACTTGATAAGGCCGCCGTCACGGAACTGTTGCCGGATGGTTTGTACGATCGCCAGATGACCATGGCACAAGCGCTTCATGTGATGCACCGGCCAACACCGGATGTCTCGCTGGATCAGCTGGAAGAAGGCAAGCACCCCGCCCAGCACCGGCTGATTTTAGAAGAGCTGCTGGCTCAGAACCTGTCGATGCTGGCACTGCGCTCGAAAAGCCAGCAACATAATGCTTGGCCGCTCGCCCCAAGCGACAACCTAAAAAGCCGGCTCCTTGCCAGCCTGCCATTCAGCCCGACCGGCGCCCAGCAGCGCGTTGTCGCCGACATCGAAACCGATCTGGGACAGGCCAAACCGATGATGCGCCTAGTGCAGGGGGACGTGGGGTCAGGGAAAACCCTGGTCGCTGCACTGGCCGCCCTACGGGCAATCGAACACGGCTTTCAGGTTGCCTTAATGGCACCGACAGAACTCCTGGCCGAGCAACATGCGCAAAACTTTGCCCAGTGGCTGAATCCGATGGATATTCAGGTTGGCTGGTTAGCCGGTAAACTCAAGGGCAAAGCCCGCGAAGCAGAACTGGCGCGGATTGAAAACGGCGAAGCCAAAATGGTGGTCGGTACCCATGCCCTGTTCCAGGAACAGGTGGTGTTTAATAACCTGGCCCTGGTGATTATCGATGAGCAACACCGTTTTGGTGTCCACCAGCGATTAGAGCTACGGGAAAAAGGCGCGAATGAAGGACGTTATCCTCACCAGCTGATCATGACTGCAACCCCAATCCCCCGGACGCTTGCCATGACCGCTTATGCCGATCTTGAAACCTCAGTAATAGACGAATTACCACCGGGCCGAACACCGATCCAGACCGTGGCCCTGCCGGATTCTCGTCGCGCTGAAATCGTTGAGCGAATTCGCTCCGCTTGCCTTAACGAAGGCCGCCAGGCGTATTGGGTCTGTACCCTTATCGACGAGTCAGAAGTGCTAGAAGCGCAAGCCGCTTCCGATACCGCTGATGAGCTCACGGCATTACTGCCAGAGCTAACCGTGGGTTTAGTCCATGGCCGCATGAAGGCGACAGAAAAACAGGCCGTGATGCAGCGCTTCAAAGCCGGTGAACTGCATTTACTCGTCGCCACCACCGTCATTGAAGTTGGTGTGGATGTGCCCAATGCCAGCCTGATGGTTATTGAAAACCCCGAGCGTTTAGGCCTGGCCCAGCTCCACCAGCTCCGCGGCCGTGTCGGTCGGGGAAAAGTAGCCAGCCACTGCGTATTGCTCTATCACGCCCCGCTATCGAAGACAGCCCAAAAGCGCCTTGGTGTGTTGCGCGAGAGCAGCGATGGATTTGTTATCGCCCAGCGTGACTTAGAAATCCGTGGCCCGGGGGAACTGTTAGGGACAAAGCAGACGGGTATCGCCAATTTTAAGATCGCCGATCTGGTTCGTGACCAGCACCTCATTCCGCAAGTACAGAAAATGGCTCGCTATCTTCACGATCAATACCCGAGCAATGCCAAAGCCATTGTTCAGCGCTGGCTGGGACAGCGGGAAAACTATTCGAATGCTTAACGAAGGCCGGCGACCTCATATTAAGCCGGCTTGATTTGAAAACCTGCTTGAAAACAGGAAAACATCTTGTTTCTGGCCAGTATTCAGTCCCAAATAAGCAACATTAATCCTCAGTGTGATCTGCATTGCCCAGTAATCATAAGTACTCCGGCACATCTGTGCCCCTTTCCTCCGCTCTGCCCTAATCGTCCATCAAGTGAAATTTTATCGCCACAAAACAACCGCAATCGTTTGCTATTTACGGAAAGATAATTAAAATAGCGCACAAATTTCACCCACATTCGCTTCTCCTTGTGTTGGCCTGGATCTGAGTAACAGCAATCACAGAACTATCCGGCTTTCACGTATTGATGCCCATTCAGCGCATCCGATCGGGATACAGAAGTAAACTTAGGATTAACACGGCCATGACCCGCCAGCATAGCAACATTGAAACACCACACCATTCTGATCTGATCTACCGCTTAGAAGACCGGCCGCCACTGCCGGAAACACTCTTTGCTGCCACCCAGCACCTGTTGGCGATGTTTGTGGCGGTGATCACTCCGTCGCTGATCATTTGCCAGGCACTCGGCTTACCCGCCAGTGACACCAACACCATTGTCAGTATGTCCCTGTTCGCCTCCGGGATTGCCTCGTTTATCCAAATCCGCACCTTTGGTCCGGTGGGCTCTGGCTTGCTGTCGATTCAAGGCACCAGTTTCAACTTTCTCGGCCCGATCATTGGCGCCGGCTTGGCACTAAAAGCAGGCGGTGCCGATATTCCAACCATGATGGCGGCTATCTTCGGCACAATTCTGGTCGCCTCACTCACTGAAGTATTCATTTCACGCGTATTGCAACACGCCCAGCGTATTATCACTCCGCTAGTTTCAGGCATTGTGGTTACCCTGATCGGTCTCACTCTGATCCAGATTGGCTTAACGTCTATGGGTGGCGGTTATGCTGCGATTGAAAACGGCAGCTTTGGCAGCCTGGATAACCTCATGCTTGCGGGTACCGTCTTGGGCTTCATCGTCTTGTTGAACCGAGTAAAGAATCCCTACCTGCGCGTATCATCAATCGTGATTGCGATGGCTGCGGGTACATTGCTGGCATGGTTTACCGGTATGCTGGACACTTCCCGCGCCACAGAAAGTGCTCTGATTGCGATTCCGATGCCGATGCAATACGGCTTAGGGTTTGACTGGGGGCTGCTGATCCCGCTGGTTATTGTTTTCGCCATCACCTCGCTGGAAGCCATCGGCGATATCACGGCAACATCAGAAACCTCAGAGCAACCGGTGGCAGGCCCTGTCTACCTCAAGCGCATCAAGGGCGGTGTACTGGCCGACGGTATTAACTCGGCGCTGGCATCGGTACTGAACAGCTTCCCTAATTCAACCTTCAGCCAGAACAACGGTATTATCCAGCTGACGGGCGTGGCCAGCCGCTATATCGGTTACTTCGTGGCAGGTATGCTGGTACTTCTCGGCCTGTTTCCGGGTGTTGCGAACTTAGTGCAGCTGATCCCTGAGCCGGTATTGGGCGGTGCTACCATTGTGATGTTCGGTACTATTGCCGCTTCCGGGGTCCGTATTATCTCGCGCTGTGAACTCGACCGCCGCGCCATTCTGATCATGGCGCTGTCATTTTCGATGGGGCTGGGTATTGCTCAGAAGCCTGAAATTCTGCAGTTCATGCCCGACTGGGTGAAAGGCATTTTATCTTCCGGCATGGCTGCCGGCGGGATCACGGCGATTATCCTGAATCTGGTGTTACCAGAAGATAAAAAATAACGTGAGTAACGTAACTGACGGCAATAACAAAAAGTAAGAACGAAAAAGCGAGAGCCAAGGCTCTCGCTTTTTGTCTTCTGGTTCCGGCAAGCCTAAAAGATGAATCAAGCTATTGCTCTTCCTCTAGACACTAGGTTCTAGAAACTCGCACCTTCAACTCACTACTTCTTTGCTATCAGCGGCAGGCTGATTTGCACTTTCAGCCCCCCTTCACTGCGATTACTCACCACAATGCTACCGTCATGCTGATCAACAATGCGCTGCACAATGGCTAAGCCCAGTCCGGTTCCTTCCGCCTCACTGCCGCGGGCAGAATCGCCGCGGGTCAGCGGCTGGAACATCCGTGAAACCTGATCCGGTTCAATCCCCGGGCCATCATCTTCAACACTGTACCAGACTGATTTACGATCAGCAGAAGTACCGCTGGTGATCTTAGCCCAGCCATTACCATAACGGAGCGCGTTGACCACCAGGTTAGCGGCCAATCGCTTCATCGCAACACTATTGGCTTCAACGATGCCGGGAATATCGCCCAGTTCAAGCTCAATTTCGCACTCGTAGCCGCCTTCGCTTTCCGCCACTTCCTGCAGCAAGTGATTTAAGTCAATCACTTCAACTGCCTGCTTTTTAGTGGATTTCAGATACTCCATAAACTGACTGATGATTTCATTACACTCTTCGGTGTCTTTGATCATGCTGTCGGCAAGATAGCTATCTTCGGTCGACATCATTTCCGTGGCCAGACGAATACGGGTCAACGGCGTACGTAAATCATGGCTGACCCCGGCCAGTAGCAAGGCGCGATCATCTTCCAGCTGTTTAATCCCTTCCGCCATCCGGTTAAAGGCCTTGGTCACGGCACGGATCTCCGACGCGCCTTTCACCGGCAAATGTGGCGGGCTCTCCCCTCGCGCGACTTGCAACGCCGCATTTTCCAGCGCCACCAGCGGTCGGTTCTGCATCCGAATAAACAGCCAGCCACCGGCAATCACCATAAAGGCAATCATCAGGCTGTAACGAAACAGTGGCGAGAAATCCTCTTCCTGCAATTCCGAGAGCGGGATCCGCATCAGAAAGCCCGGCATCGCATCACACTTCATCCACAGCACATAACTGTCAGCACCCAGCACTAAGCGTACTTCGGTCGGCGAATTCAGTTCGCGGCTCATCTCTTCACTCAGGTATTCCACTTCGGTCGCCTGATGGTACTCAGCATTATCTGGTCCATCGACAGGATGCAGGGTTACCCCGAGCTGCTCCAGCAACTGCCGCCGCACCGGCGTATCAAGGTGGAAGGTATGACCGTCGGCCAAATCCAGATCTTCTTTAAGCATCAGTCGCACTTCATAGGCCAGAATGCGATTGAACTGCTGCAGACTGGGCAGCAACGCGTAGTTTACTACCGCAAGGTAAGAGAAAATCTGGCTTGCGATAAGCAAGCCGGTAAGCAAAATAATGGTACGGGCCAAGGTACTGCGGGGAGACATCCGCATCAATTACGCCTCGTCACCATCAGGAACGAAAACATAGCCTAGGCCCCATACGGTCTGAATATAACGCGGACGACTCGGGTCTTCTTCAACCATTCGCCGCAGGCGTGAAATCTGGACGTCAATCGAGCGCTCCATAGCTGAGTATTCACGACCACGCGCCATGTTCATCAGCTTATCACGCGACATCGGCTCACGCGCATTGGTGACCAGTGCCTTCAGTACCGCGAATTCGCCCGAGGTGAGAGGCATGGATTCGTCGCCACGGAACATTTCACGCGTGCCAAGATTCAACCGGAAGTCGCCAAATTCAATGACTTTACTGTCAACACTTGGCGCACCCGGCGCTTCAATCGTCTGACGGCGCAGTACCGCACGAATACGCGCCAGCAGTTCACGCGGGTTAAACGGTTTCGGCAGGTAATCATCCGCCCCGACTTCAAGCCCGACAATACGGTCAACCTCGTCACCTTTCGCGGTTAACATCAGGATAGGCAACGTATTATTAGCATTACGCAGACGGCGACAAATCGACAGGCCATCTTCACCCGGCAACATTAAGTCAAGCACCATCAAGTGGAAGGTTTCACGGGATAACAAACGATCCATTTGTTCACTGTTCGCTACGCTGCGCACCTGGAACCCCTGTTCCGACAAGTAACGCTCCAGCAATGCCCGTAAACGCATGTCATCATCAACAACCAGAATCTTATAATTTTCCTGCATATTTCACCTTACCTGCATCGATCTTGTTATCGAGCTCAGCGACTATTTTACTCAACTCCCGCGCCTTGGTGCTGAATAGGTCACCAAATCACGGTCAAAAATTGTTACGGGTTATGTCGAATGCTTACCAATCAAGCTTTAACACCGATATTGGTTCTTATTTCAGTCAATATGAATAGCATTCCTCCCACAAAACGAGTCAAATTCAACTCATTAAAACCAAACACGAATCATTATTCACTGATAGATTTAATAACAAATATTCTTGCCATATAATCCCTACTACTCAATTGATTGCATTGAAATATACTGCTCAGGCCATGTCAGCAGTACAACTATTTTGCCATCACTTCGAGCGACAAAACGATTCACACCTAACATCGTGCGAATAATTCT
This sequence comes from Photobacterium sp., assembly GCF_057456235.1. Classification (NCBI taxonomy): domain Bacteria; kingdom Pseudomonadati; phylum Pseudomonadota; class Gammaproteobacteria; order Vibrionales; family Vibrionaceae; genus Photobacterium; species Photobacterium sp. The sequence goes on from NZ_JBVCPH010000007.1 coordinate 144,877, forward strand.
TCTTTAATTACATTAATCAATAAGTAAAACATGAATAAATTCACATTAGCGACTCTTCTTACTCTTGTATCTCTTGGCACTCACGCCGCAGACTTCAATACCATTTCAAACTTCGGTGACAGTTTGTCCGATATCGGCAACAAACACCTGATCACCATTGATATGAATGATAAAACTTCAGGAAAAATTGGCGTTCGCGCATCAGAACCTAATTTCAACGGCCACTTCAGCAATGGTCCGGTCTGGACCGAATATCTGGCCGGATTTCTTGCAATGCCAGCGCCAACCCGTGCCCATGGCAAAATCGAGAGCAAGCTAATTCTTCAAAACCAAGACGGAAAACGTGTCACCTATCACTATAACGATAAGCCCCTGTTAGGCACCAACTGGGCGGTTGGCGGTGCGATGTCTGGTCTGGGTCATTTCATCGATATTGATGCCTCCAATGGTTTTAGCGCCGAATCTGGCCTTGATGTACTGGCAAACAGCGGTCAGCAAATTAAACAACGTATTGCCAACAAAGGCCAGTTCAATGGCAGCGAGCTGGTTAGCTACATGAGTGGCACTAACAATCTGTGGTTCACCCTATTCGGCGATCTCAACCAATCCGGTGACAAAGCGGCCTTCTATGCCCTTGCGGATGTGAAAGCCTTAATTGATGCTGGCGCAAAACAGATCTTAGCCGCAAATATTCCAAATTTTGTTGACGCACCATGGTTTGCAGGCCAGCAAGACAAAACGATCCAGTTTATCCAGTCACACAACCTGGCCTTAAAAACAGGGTTAGAAAGCCTGGCAGCAACCCATCCCGATATCGAAATCTTCTACTTTGATACTTTCGCCGTGTTTAATAAAGTTATTGATGATGTGAAAAATAAGGGCCAGTACCGAGATGCCGATCTGGCTGTCACCATCACTGATGTGACAAGTGAGGCATATAGTTATGCTACTGGAGAAGTTATCGCCCAGCCAAACCATAACCTGTTTTGGGATGGTCTTCACCCGACAACTGCAATGCACAAAATTATCGCTAAAGATGCTGCAGATCTCATCAAAGCCGGACGGGCATTATGATTTCACTCAAATCCATACGCCATCAAATCATCATCGGTGCAGCAAGCTGCCTCTTAATTTCGCTCATCGCGGTGCTGCTTGTCGGCCTGAAATACTCTAATCAGCTTGAAGAGATGGTCTACAACAAAACGCATACCTTTGCCAATCAAGAACAGACCCAGCGGCTGGAAGATACCAGCAAATACCGGTCAGAGCAGATCCAAAACCAGCTGTCTGTTGCGATGAACTCCGTTGAGGCTCTGGGCAGTGTCTTATCTGGAATGGCGAGCAGCGATGACGGCCAAACCAAGCTCAGCCGTGAAGATCTTTCACTGGTAGTACGCGATCTGCTGGCAGGCAACAAGAAGTTTCTCGGGGCCTATATCGCTTTCGAACCCAATGCCTGGGATGGAAAAGATGCGCTTTACGAAGCTATCGACGGTAAAGGCCAGTTCAACGTGTACTGGACCCGTGGTAGCGACAACCAACTGAAGCCCTCATCGGTAGATTCCGATCGATTTTATCTCCAAGATAAGACCAAAATAGGTACCCGTGTCAGTGAATGGTACCTCTGTCCGCTTGAGACCGGCCGCAGCTGCCTGATCGACCCCTGGGCATACAATGTTCAGGGCAAACAGGTGTTAATGGCTAATCTTGTCACCCCGATCAAAGCCAATGGCCGCACCATCGGCATGATAGGTATCGATTTGTCGGTAAACTTTATCAATGAGTTGGCACTCAGTCTCAAACAGAACCAGTTTGGTCAAAACTCCCATGTCAGCATTATCACCTACAACGGTGTGGTTGCGGGTGATACCGATCCGGTCTCTCCGCTCGGTGAAGTACTGTCAGACTGGAACCAGCGCAAATCCCAGTTTCAAGCCGGCAAACAGTTATGGAACTCTACTGATGAATTCTCCAGCCTGGTAACCCCTATTAAGGTGGGAAACACCAACACCCCATGGATGTTATGGATTGCTATTCCTAAGGCCGATCTGTTAGAAGACATCAATGCGTTACAAGGTGAGTTAAAAACATCGTTCAGTGATTTTCTCAACGCCCAATTAATAGCAGGTCTGTTGATTTCTGTCTTAGCACTCGCCGTGCTCTATATCCTGGCTAAACGTATTTCCACCCCGATCCAGCAAGTGGTGAACATTGTTCAACAGCTCGGCCGAGCTGGTGGTGATCTGACCAGCCGGCTAGATGTAACGAGAAAAGATGAAACCGGCGCTCTGATGAACGGCCTTAATATTCTGATGGCCTCGTTGCAGAGTATGATCCGCGATATCGCTAGTTCAGTCGATCATTTAAAACTATCGGCAAATCGATCTGCCGGTATTGCTGAAGCATCGCATCAAGATGTACAACAGCAACGTCAGGAACTGGAACAAGTTGCTACCGCCATTAATGAAATGGCCTCTGCAGCAAGCGAAGTGGCCAGCAATGTAGCTAACACAGCCAGCTCGGTAGAAGAGGTAAATCAGGCCATTACGCGTTGCGGTGACGTGGTCAATGACAGCGCCAGCAGCATCAACCAGTTAGGTCTGGAAATGGAACGTTCCTCAACGACGATTATTGAACTAGAAACTCAGAGCCACCAGATCAGCAGCATTCTAGAAGTAATTCGGAGTATTTCAGATCAAACCAACTTACTGGCCTTAAATGCTGCGATTGAAGCGGCGCGGGCGGGGGAACATGGTCGTGGATTTGCAGTTGTTGCCGACGAAGTGCGTCAGTTGGCATCCAAAACCCAAAACTCCACTGAAGAGATTCAGCAGATGATCAACCAGTTCCAAAATCAAATTAAGCTGACAGTAGAGACGATTTCAACTGGCAGAACCTTTACCCATAACAGTATCGAAAGCAGTAAAACGGCAGTCTTGGAGTTAGAGTCGATAGTCGCTGCCACAGCAACCATTCAAGAAATGATGTGCCAGATAGCAACAGCTTCAGAAGAACAACATCAGGTGACTGAAGATATTAATCGCAATATCAATGCGATTACCGACATCACCATCAAAGCCGCTCAAGGGGCTGAAACATCAAACCACGAAGCACAAGGGATGTTGACGCAAACCAGTGAGGTTGAAAATAAGCTGAATAAATTCAAATATTAAAATTAATTCAGTCTGTTTCATCGGCGACTCTGTCGCCGATTTTTTCAGTCGCAATGATTGACGCCTTCTGCAATCCGTTACACTATCTATTCAGGAAAAACAGCGACTCAGGATCAGACAATGAAAACCAACCTAATCACCCGCGAAGGGTACGACAAGCTGAGACAAGAGCTGGACTACCTGTGGCAGGAAAAACGTCCTGAGATCACCAAAAAAGTTACTTGGGCAGCCAGCCTGGGTGACCGTAGTGAAAACGCAGATTACAAATATAACAAGCAGTTATTACGAGAAATAGACCGCCGCGTACGTTACCTGCGCAAGCGCCTCGATATCGTCAAAGTGGTTGATTACTCCCCCCAGCAAGACGGCAAAGTGTTCTTTGGCGCCTGGGTTGAAATTGAAAATGAAGACGGCGACAGCAAAGCATTCCGGATCGTCGGCCCCGATGAAATCTATGGCCGAAATGACTATATCTCGATCGACTCGCCGATGGCTCGCGCGTTGTTAAAAAAAGAAGTCGATGAAGAGGCCGAAGTGATGACCCCGCAAGGGAAAAAGCAGTGGTTCGTCAACCGTATTACATATCGCTAAGCTGTTCCTTGGCTCAGGCGGCGTTTCGCTACTCGCCTTCCATTGTCATCATAATCAGCCGCCACCGACACACTCTTAACACACCGCATCTTGTCACCACCAGAATCCTCCGTAGAATGGAACGGTTAACGACAACCAAGAGATACCAACGGATGAGCAACTCTATCAATCAGATAATTGCCAGCGAACTGAATGTTCGTCATGAGCAAGTTACCGCGGCAGTGACTCTGTTGGATGACGGTAATACCGTTCCTTTCATTGCCCGTTACCGTAAGGAAGTCACCAACGGGCTGGATGATACCCAGTTACGTAATCTGGAATCCCGTCTGGGCTACCTGCGTGAGATGGATGACCGCCGTAAGGTCATCCTGAAATCCATTACCGAGCAAGGGAAGCTGACCCCGCAGCTAGAAGCGGACATTTATTCTGCCGACAGCAAAACCCGGCTGGAAGATCTGTACCTGCCTTACAAACAAAAGCGTCGCACTAAGGGACAGATAGCCATTGAGGCGGGACTGGAGCCGCTGGCAGAGACCTTATGGCAACAACCAGAAAAGGACCCGGCAACAACCGCCGAGCAATATATCAGTGCCGACAAGGGCATTAGCGACACCAAAGCCGCCCTGGATGGCGCCCGTGCCATCCTGATGGAGCGCTTTGCTGAAGATGCCGGCCTGCTGGACAAGATCCGTCGCCACCTGCTGGCCAATGCCGAACTCACTTCACGCATGGTCGATGGCAAAGAGCAGGAAGGTGCGAAGTTTAAAGACTACTTCGAACATAACGAACGACTGACCAACGTCCCGTCGCACCGCGCACTGGCGATGTTCCGCGGCCGTAATGAAGGCTTCCTGCAGTTATCACTCAACGCCGATCCCAATCAGGACGAAGGCGTACGGAGCTCATACTGCGAAGTGATTATTGCCGATCACTACGGTGTGAATCTGGGCAACCAGCCGGCTGATGTCTGGCGCAAGCAGGTGATCAGCTGGGCATGGCGCATTAAAATCTTAATGCACATGGAGACCGAGCTGATGAGCGCGCTGCGCGAGAAAGCCGAAGAGGGCGCCATGCAGGTCTTTGCCGACAACCTCAAAGATCTGCTGATGTCGGCACCGGCCGGCCCCCGTACCACACTGGCACTCGATCCGGGCCTGCGTACCGGCTGTAAAATTGCAGTGATCGATACCACCGGCAAGCTGGTTGATACCGCGACCATTTATCCGCATCAGCCTCAGCGCCAGGTCGCGCAGTCAGAAGCGACGATACTGGCACTGCTTAACAAGCATCAGGTCAATCTGATTGCCATCGGTAACGGGACGGCTTCACGTGAGTCCGACAGCTTTATCGCCAAACTGCTAAAAGATAACGATCTGAAAATTCAGAGCGTGATGGTGAGCGAAGCCGGGGCATCGGTCTATTCCGCCTCCGAGCTGGCGGCAAACGAGTTCCCGAACCTCGATGTATCAATACGGGGGGCGGTCTCTATCGGCCGCCGCCTGCAAGACCCACTGGCTGAGCTGGTGAAAATCGATCCGAAATCGATCGGTGTCGGCCAATACCAGCACGACGTCAGCCAGAGCATGCTGGCAAAACGCCTTGATGCGGTGGTGGAAGACTGTGTCAACGCCGTCGGTGTAGATGTCAATACCGCCTCTGCGGCGCTGCTGACCCGGGTTGCAGGTTTAAGCAAAACCATGGCTCAGAACGTGGTCGATTATCGCGACGAACACGGCCGCTTTGAAGCCCGGACCACGCTGAAGAAAGTGGCTCGTTTAGGCCCTAAGGCCTTTGAACAGTGCGCAGGTTTCTTGCGTATCATGAACGGCAAGAACCCCCTCGACGGCTCTGCAGTACACCCGGAATCCTATGCGGTAGTCAAAACGATTGCAGCCAACAACAGCAAGCCGATAGAGGCCATTATCGGTAATACCGAGTTCCTGCGCAGCCTGAAAGCCGCTGATTACACCGATGATAAATTTGGTCTGCCGACCGTCACCGATATTATCAGCGAGCTGGATAAACCCGGCCGCGATCCACGTCCTGAGTTCAAAACCGCTACGTTTGCCGAGGGCGTCAATGAAGTGAAAGATCTGATCCCGGGAATGGTTCTGGAAGGGGTGATCACCAATGTCACCAACTTCGGTGCCTTTGTGGATGTCGGCGTCCATCAGGATGGTCTGGTCCATATTTCTGCACTATCAGACAAGTTCGTCTCTGATCCCCGCGAAGTGGTCAAAGCCGGTGACATCGTTAAAGTCAAAGTGATGGAAGTGGACTTGGCGCGTAAGCGCATTGCCATGTCGATGCGGATGAGCGATGAACCGGGACAAGAAAAACCGGCTCATAAACCGCAAGCTCAGCGTCAGGAGAACAATCGCTCGAAGCCAAACAATGGCAACCACAGCGGTAATAACAGTAACCGCAGTAATAACGCGAACAACGCCTCCGGCAATGCCATGGGCGGTGCCTTTGCGGCTGCATTTGCCAAAGCGAAGAAATAGTTCACAGTAACGAGGAGCTAGAGGCGAGGATTCTCGTCTCTAGATCTTTCTAGGCTCAGGTTTTAAATCTAGAAACTAGAATCTCGAACCTAAAAACTCGCCTCTTTAACCTAGATACTCGAATCTAAAAAAACTCGTCTCTATAACCTCTTTACAGCACCACTAGATAATCGGTCGGCGGGTTGGGCACCGTCGCCTGGGCATAACGATGGGCAATCACCCCGCGGGTACGTTCAGTCTGGTTAATTTTCTCTAGCTGTTCAAGCAATTCACGCGGTAATTTAATGTGCATCGAATAGCCGAGATCCGTGACTTCGGCCAGGTAGCTATCAGCCGATAATGCTTTTACCAGCAGCTCAAATTCAGCCTGATAGCCATACTGTTTTTCTGCTGTCGGTGGCAACTCGCTGTAATCAGGGTGCTCACTCGGATCCCAGGAGGGCTTCTTTAGCTGCTTTTCTTCGCTGCTTAAGGGTTTTTCCCGGGGAGATTCGGGGCTTTGGCTCGGCGGGACAATTTTTTCACGCACGCGATTATCCCGAGCGGTCTGCTCGGTTGGTGGGTTAACAGAGGGAGCAATGATCGGTGCTCCCGCATTCACAGGTGAAAAAATCATGCTGATGTGGCTCTCCAAACATCAGCTAATGGTTTACACGATAGCGAGCAGCACAGCGCCAACCGTTCCTATCGCAGACAAAACTTGCCCTGCCGTATAGAAATCATCGGTATTGCTTTTCACTTCGTCGGGATGATCCATCCCCAATGCCCCATAGGTAAAAGACTCGGCCATACCAGCCGCTTCAGCCTTAGTGGTTCCATCAGCTTTTGTTGCCTGTGCACCTGCTTCAGCCGCTTGTTGACGTTTCGCTTGCTCTGAAATAGAGACCGTCGTTTGGGCTGCTTTACCGGTACTGTTTTTATCCGCCGCTTGATTCCCTTCTTCAGTTTTCACTGAGACCGCAGCCGACCCGTGTAATGATGCTGGCGAATAAGTTGAATTATTGCCAACGCTTCCTATTGTCATTATGGCCTCTCTAGTCGAATAAACCGAGCAACTCCATGTTTTTATTATCGGCAACCGCTGTAGAAAGTTTAAACAATAATTGCCGATACCCTACACACATGACAAAAATCAGGCCTAGTCGATGAATTTACGCAACGCTTGCACAAACTCCTCAGGATGAGAAATAAACGGTGCATGCGATGCCGAGGCAAAGACTTGCCGCTCTGACCGCGGTGCCAGTCGATCTAATTCCGTCGCAATTTTGACCGGCACCAAGCTGTCTAACCGCCCGTACAGCCGTAGCCAGGGCTGGGAGATCTGCTCGACCTGTTCCCGTAAATCGACTTCAGCCAGCAGCCGAAGACCAACCGATAAGGCTTCCGGATTCGGCTGCGGACGTGACAGCACCGCTTGTTTAAGCAGCTTAATATCCTGCCTGGCCGTTGGACTCCCCATGGCCTGCAGCGCCATGAAACGCTCTACCGTTAACCGAAAGTCTTTTCCTAACTGCTGCCGAAAATCATCCAATACCTGAGGCTTGATCCCTCGCCATCTGTTCTCTGCCGCAAACCTCGGGGAACTCGCGACCGTAATTAAACGCGAGACCCGCTCCGGGGCTAACAAGGCGGCCTGAGTTGCTACCAAACCGCCCAGTGACCACCCCAACCAGGTTGCCGACACTGGTGATTTATTAAGCAATAGGTGTGCCATTTCTTCAATACTATCGACCTGCATCTCATGGCTGTGGCCATAGCCCGGTAAATCAAGCCAGTGCACCCGAAAATGCGGCGTCAGCAGCGGCAGAACCTGTTGCCAGACGGCACCGTTCATTCCCCAGCCATGAATGAGAACCAGATCCGAACCTTGCCCTTCCGTTTGCCAATGTAGCGTAGTTGTCATTTACACTTCCTTTCTTCGACTGTAATGACACATAGGATGGCAAGGATGTTATCCCCTTCATCGCTAAGATCAATCTTTCAATGGATCAATCAGCAATGTCAGCTGTGCCACCTGCCATTATCATCCGGTGAACGGGTATGGTGCCATCATTGCCTGGCCAGTTTCCCCCAGCCGCCTTATTGCTCGCATTGCGGTGCCACGACCCTTGCTCCCGCTAACCATTGCGGCCAGTGCCTCGCATCGCCGCCTCCATGGCAGCGCTTATACCGACTGGGCGAATATGGTTTTCCGTTGAGCCAGCTGATCCACCAGCTGAAGTTCGGCAAAAAATTCTGGCTGGCACAACCTTTAGGCCAGCTGCTAGCACAGCAAATCGATCAGCCGGCACCGCTTCTCTTGCCGGTACCGCTGCACCCTTTGCGCCGCTTTTCCCGAGGTTTCAACCAGAGCAGTGATTTAGCCCGGGCTATTGCCGACAATACCCATAGCCGATGTCTGCCCGATGGCTTTTGCCGCATACGCCACACTAAAGTTCAGAAACAGCTGACGAAAAAGGAGCGCGAGAAAAACCTGCACCAAGCCTTTATACTTAATGCAAAGCCGTTGCCTGATCATATCGCCATTGTCGATGATGTGGTGACCACCGGCAGCACGGTCACAGAGCTCACCCACCTGCTGCAAAACGAGGGGGTTAAGCGGGTTGATATCTACTGTATCTGCTACACGCCAACGATGAAATGATCACAAAAATCGTCCAAACCGGCGGTGAAATCATTGTTGCAAAGAATAAGGGGGTGATAGAAACTGCGTCTAAGAGTAGAATAGGTTAAATCTTACTAAATAAGTCAGGTATTACGTTGTGTCTATGATCACTATTTCTGAAAGCGCTCAGCAGCACTTCGGCAAGCTTCTTGCCCAGCAGCCTGAGGGTACCAATATCCGAGTTTTCGTGGTTAACCCCGGAACTCAAAATGCAGAGTGCGGTGTCTCTTATTGCCCGCCAGAAGCAATTGAAGCGAGCGATACTGAAATTAAGCTCGAACTGTTCTCAGCTTATATTGATGAGCTAAGTCTGCCTTTCCTGGATGATGCTGAAATTGATTTTGTTACTGACAAAATGGGTTCACAGCTGACGTTGAAAGCACCTAACGCCAAAGTACGTAAAGTGTCTGACGATGCCACCCTGATGGAACGTGTTGACTATGCTATCCAGACTCAGGTTAACCCGCAGCTAGCCGGCCACGGCGGTAACGTCTCCTTGGCAGAAATCACCGAAGACGGGGTAGCCATCCTGCAGTTCGGCGGTGGTTGTAATGGCTGCTCAATGGTTGATGTCACCCTCAAAGAAGGGATTGAGAAAGAACTGCTGGCTCAGTTTGACGGTGAGCTTACCGGTGTTCGTGATATTACCGAACACGCCCGTGGTGAGCATTCGTATTATTAAGTGCTTAGAAGCAGAAGCTAAAAGGTCTTCGACGTTTATATCTCTGTTTTTACCCACAAAAAAGCCGCATCATGCGGCTTTTTTATCATTCGATTTTATCTGCACTAGTCAATTAGGGTAATCGTCACTGAACGGCGTCCCCAGTTTCTGGCCGCCTGAATATCTTTGCCCATGTAGATATCAATCTTGCGTGACCAGCGCTTGTGCATTTTATCCAACACCACGTATTCCCCGGCCAGCCCTGAAATTTTCACTTTCGCGCCTCGGGTCAGTCCCATTGCCAGCAAATCGCGGGAGACGGCGATCGCTTTCATTCCGGGCTTTAACGTGTCACCCCAGGCCGCTCGGGTGGGGTTGGTATTCGTTTGGGCTCGTACCGAATTGTACGCTGTCGCAGTCACTTTAAGATTTTTTACTTGCCCGTGAGCCACTGCATTGGCCCCCCAGCCAAGTGCCATCACGGTCAGTAAAAAAACACATATCGTTCGTTTCATCTCAATTACCCACTCCACCATTGTGCGCATTTTAAACAGTTCGATAAGCGGATGGATAGCGCTTTTTGTCGTAGAAAGAATCAATAGCTGTTGAATCCTTCTAACTAATTGTTTGCACTGGCGGGCTCCAGGAAAATATTATTTTGCCATTGGTAAGCAAATATGACCGCCAGGCCAATTCCGCGCATCGCCATGAAACCGAGCATCGCCGCCCACAGGGCGTGGTTGCCAAAATCGCTCAACCCCCACCAGATAGCAAAGAAACAACATACCGCAACAAACATGCTATTGCGCATTTCTTTGCCCCGGGTGGCCCCGATGAAAATACCGTCCAGCAAGAAACACCACATCGACACTAACGGCACGGCCGCCAGCCACGGTAAATACTCCATCGCCTCTTGCTGTACCGCAGGAAGATCTGAAATTACCCCGATAATTTCACGGCCAAACACCGTGAAAGCCAGCGTCAGAAGAAGAGAGATGATCAGGCTCCAGAACGTGGTACCAATCAGGAATCGTCCCAGAGCGTTGCGGTCTTTCGCCCCGATCGCTTTGCCCACCAAGGCTTCCATGGCGTAAGCAAAACCGTCCATCGCATACGACACCAGCATCAGAAAGCTCATCAGTACCGCATTGGCCGCCACCACATTGTCACCCAGCGTGGCTCCCTGAAACGTCATAAAGACAAATGTCAGCTGCAAACACAAACTGCGCAGAAAAATATCCCGATTCAGTTTCATCAGCCGTCCCATACCATGGCGCACACTGCTGATTTTATCTCTGAGCGAGGGCAACATCTGCGCCAGCCAATGCCGGGAGACAAACCACAGCCCGAGCAACAACCCGCTATAGTCAGCCATAACCGAAGCCGCCGCAGCGCCTTGCACCTTCCAGCCAAATCCGAGTACAAACAAGACATCGAGGACAATATTCACCAGGTTGGTGGCGATCAGCAGCCACATCGGGGAGCGGGCATTCTGCGTTCCCAGCAGCCAGCCCATGATGACAAAGTTAGCGAGTGCGGCCGGCGCGCCCCAGATACGAATAGAGAAGTACTGCTCAGCGTAAAACTTCACCTCTTCACTGGCACTGCTGAGGTGAAACACCAGCGAGGCAACCGGCTGATGGAACACAATCAGCACCAATGCCAGCAACCAGGCCATAGCAATGCCCTGAACGAACACCCCGGCTTGCGCATCCTTATCACTGGCGCCATAGGCCTGAGCACATAATCCGGTCGTGGCCATCCGTAAAAAACCGAGCAGCCAGAAGGTCATGTTAATCATCGTGCCCCCCACGGCCACCCCGCCCAGATACCAGGACTGATCCAGGTGGCCGATCACCGACGCATCAACCAGCCCCAGAAGCGGCACGGTAATATTGGATAACACCATAGGGATCGCCAGCGCAAAAACCTGACGATGTAATGAGACATTCTTTAACGCTGCTAGCACTGCAAACCCCAGCCTGATGACGACCGATTTCAACCGAGATCAGAAAATTAATATGACACCACAGTGTAGCGACTTGCTGCCGGTGACAAAAGCCACCGGCAGTGATTAGAGGAATAAATCTAATGCCATTACAGCAATGCCGTTAGCCAGTGATCCGCCAGCAGCACCACAAACAGCGCTAAGAGATGCCAGATTGAATACTTGAAGGTGGCCCAGGCGTGACCGACCGTATCGGCAAATTTCAGCTTCACCGCATAACCAATAAAACCGGCATTCAACAGGCTGCTGCCAATCAGATATAAGCCTCCGCTCATGCCTGTCAGCCAGGGCAGCAAGCCAACCACAAACAGGATCACGGTATAGAGCAGCACCATCGTTTTGGTAAATTCAATGCCGTGCGTCACCGGCAGCATCGGAATACCTGCTTTGGCGTAATCCTCTTTGCGATGGATAGCCAGCGCCCAGAAATGCGGCGGGGTCCAGGTAAAGACCAGCATCACCAGTAACAGGGCGTGCGGATCAAGCTGCCCGGTCACCGCCGTCCAGCCCAGCAACGGTGGCGCTGCCCCTGCCAAGCCGCCAATCACGATATTCTGCGGCGTGGCATGTTTTAGCCACACGGTATAAACCAGCGCATACCCCACCAGACTGGCCATGGTGAGCCAGGCCGTCAGAGCGTTTAGTGCCAGCAGCAGAGCAAACCCCAGCACCATTAAGCCGGAAGCAAATAACACCGCTTTATACGTCGCTACCCGGCCTTTGGCCAACGGGCGGTGATAAGTCCGCGCCATCTGAGCATCTAAACGGCGATCCAGTACATGGTTAAACACCGCCGCCGCCGCTGACTGAAAACCGATCCCCATCAGCCCGAGCACAACGACTTTGGCGGGAGGGATCCCCGGCACCGCCAGGCACATGCCGACCAGGGCAGTAAGCAGTAGCATTGCCACCACTTTCGGTTTGGTCATGGTGAGATAGTCACGCCATAACGCCGGTTTCCCCCTTTGCAGGGGGGCCGTGCTGGATTGAACGGTGGTTTTGCTGGCAGCAGTACTCGCGCCACTTCCTAACAGCTGAGATTTAGCCATGACTTCTGCCCTCCGGTGCCAATTTGTCGGTGTACCGCTGAACATCGCGCCAGCAGTAAAGATAATAATTAGTCGCGACCAGGATCTGTAACAGGATCACCCCGACCAGATTATGTCCGACGGCAACCAGCAGCGGCAGGCTCGCCACCACATTGGTGATCCCCAGACAAAGCTGCAGGGCAAGAACAGCGCCGATCCCCAAACTGTACCGACGCGGTACTGATTGCCGCCATAAACGCCACATCAACAGCACCAGAACGATGGTCGTCACCATCGCACCGATCCGGTGAGCGACATGGATCGAGACGCGCTGGTGGTAATGCAGAATCCCATATTGATAACTGTCATGCTCAGGCTGGATCAGATCAAAGGCGCTCAGATCAAAGTGCCGCTGCCAGTCCACCTCACAAATCGGCAATTGGGTACAGGCGACGGCGGCATAGTTTGCCGCTGTCCAGCCGCCCAGGGCGATCTGCCCTGCGACCACCAGCAACGCCGCCAGCGCCATAACTTGTAACGATGATAACGACTGTGGTGGCGAAAATGAGTGGCCTGATGAAGACGCTGTCGGTAAAGAGGGCTGGATCTCACGCTGACGGATTCTTAACGCCAGTAGCAGCAGTAAAGACGCGGTGGTAAAGCCGCCAAGCAGGTGTCCCATCACCACGACTGGCATCAGTACCAGAGTGACCGTCCACATTCCGAGCAAAGCCTGAAAAATGACGGTAACCAGCAGCAAGGCAGGCAACCGTTTTGGCGTCTCGGGACGTCGCCAGGCGATGATATTGATCACCAGGATCAGCAGGCCTAAACTGCCGGCAAAATAGCGATGAACCATTTCATTCCAGGCCTTGCTCACCTCAACGGGCGCATCAGGAAAGGCCTGCTGAGCCAGCAGTTGCTGCTCGCTGCCTTGCGGTACCGAAAGAAAACCATAACAGCCGGGCCAGTCAGGACAACCCAGCCCGGCTTCCGTTAAGCGGGTATACGCGCCCAAGGCGATAACGCACAAAGACAAGACAAAGGTCAGGTAGATAAGATGCTTGAAGCTGAATAATGGCATGGGCTTAACCTATCCTTGAGACTTTCAGCAGCCGTTTCAAATCGCGCAGCAGATCTTTTCCCTGCGCCAGAATAGCCGTTTTGCCTTGCGCTAACGGGTAGGCCATCATCACGTTCCCGAGGGGATCGGCAAGGTAAATCGCTGCAGTGCCATATTTCAGCGTCTCGATCTGAGCCACCACATGATCAGGTACCCGCATCAGCTGCAACCCCGCGGTGAGCGTCTGCATGTCTGTTGGACTGGGTATAATAACCGCCGGCTTTTGGAACGCAGCCTGAGATTGAACCGCGTTATCCGAGGCGAATGAGGCTGGCAGATCAACCACCAGTACTACACTGCTGACGCGCTGCTGATCCGCACCGATGGCCTGCGGCACCTGGCGCAAATTAAACAGTGCCCCCTGACATGGCTCATCACACGATGGTGGCAACAAATAGACCAGCTGCCATTTACCGGGTTCCGTCAGCCAGTCTGATGCCAGCGGGAAAGCCAGCAGCTGACCGCGATTGGTCACGCCCCCTTGGTACCAGTTAAGATCCAGGACTATTTTGGCCAGTAGCAAGGGCAGCAGGAAGACCCCGAGTAGCAGCAATAACATTCCATGTTTCTTCATACACGGCTCCTTTTTAGCCACCAGAACGCCAGCCCGGAGACCGCAACGGCCAGCAGAAACCACTGCAGAGCATAGGCATAGTGCTTTTGCGGTCCCATCACGACCGGTATCCAGGTTTGTTGTAATGCCACCGCATGGTCGGGATCGATCTGCAATATCCACGGTTGCAACGGCAGCTCCATCTGCTGTGAGAGTTGATCAAGATGAATATTCTGTACCCGCAGCGGCCAGCTTTCCCCTAACGGCTCTGCCGCCAGTTCAATGAGCTGTGAAGGCGGAGCAATGACACCGGAAATCTGTAACTCACCGTGATGCTCAGGCAAGACAGGCACTTGTTCACGGTAAACGGGTGCCGCAATCCAGCCCAGATTCACCAGCAGCCAGCCATCATCAACGGCAAATGGATACAGCAGGTGGTAACCGGGCTGACCGCGGTATAACTGATTATCAAGCAGGACGGCTTTGCTGTGATCGAACCGGCCAGGGAGGGTTAAGCCATACCACAGCGGATCATCCGGCAAGCTGGCCAAACTGTAATAAACCTGTTCGCTGCGACGCTCCAGCACGGTATTTAGCGCTTCTTTTTCCTCGCCGCGAGACATTTGCCACAGGCCTAACTTGACCAATACCAGCATTACCGCCACAGTAAAAAGTATGAATCCGATCCTTCGCATACTTATCCTTATGTTCCGGAGACGCCATGCTCATCAAAGCCATCATCGTCTGCCTGCTGATCTTCATTGTGCTTAATCTGTTCCGGGCCTTGTCTTTGATGCTCAAAAGCAACCCGGCTGAAAAACCTGCCTCGCATTACCTAGGCCGCCGAATCGTGTTCTCCGTGATCGTATTTGCCATTCTGCTGGTTGCAGTGGCCACCGGCGCTATCGAGCCAAACCCCAGGCCATATTGAGTTCAGCGTCGAGAAGCTAGTACCTAAAACCTAGAATCTCGCCGCCTCGCCCCTAAAGAATGTAAACAAACACAAACAGGCACAGCCACACCACGTCGACAAAGTGCCAGTACCAGGCACCGGCCTGAAAAGCAAAATGCTGCTGTGCTGAAAAATGGCCTTTCACTATCCGGCACCAGACAATGAATAAAATAATGGTGCCCAAAGTCACGTGCATGCCGTGGAAACCAGTCAGCAGAAAGAAAGTATTGCCGTAGATCCCGGCATCGAGGGTCAGCCCCATTTCATGGTAGGCATGGACATACTCGACCCCCTGCAGGTAAACAAATAAGCCGCCTAACAAGACCGTTAGCAATAAGAACAAGGTGACGCGGGGGCGTTTATCTTGCTCCAGGGCAGTATGCGCGATGTGGACGGTGACAGAGGAAGTAAGCAGGATCAGGGTATTGTACAACGGCAGCCCGAATGGCCCCATAGCCTGGGTTTGTGTGCCGCCCGGGGTGGTCAGCAACGGCCACTGAGCGATAAACTCCGGCCACAATACCGCGTTGGTCATCGCATTATTACCGGCCCCGCCAAGCCAGGGAACGGCAATCATCCGGGCATAGAACAACGCACCAAAAAAAGCGGCAAAGAACATCACTTCCGAAAAAATAAACCAGCTCATGCCCTGGCGAAACGAGCGATCCATCTGGGCACTGTACAGCCCGCCCATCGACTCCCGGATCACATCACGGAACCAGCCCGTTAGCATAAACAACAGTACACCCACCCCGGCCAGCAGGATCCATGGCCCCTGGCCACCAAACAGACCTCCAACCGTTGCCCCCGCGCCAAGGGCGATAAGAAACAGCGCCACCGCCCCGATGATTGGCCAGATACTCGCTGCCGGCACATAATATTGCTCATGGGGCTGATGGATGGATGGATCGTGCTCTGTGTATGGATTCGACATCTTCAACCTCATTGCGTTGGTGCCGTGCTCGCCGGCTGGGCGTTATACAGCGTGTAAGCCAGGGTCAGGGTATTTATCTCTTCCGGCAGTTCCGGGTCGATAAAAAAAACCAAGGGCAGCTCAGCCGATCCCCCCGCCGCCAGTGGCTGGTGATTAAAGCAAAAACACTCAATCTTATTGAAATAGCGGGCTGCCGGTCCGGGCGAGACCGAGGGGACGGCCTGACCGACGGAAGGGCTTGCCGTCAGATTACGGGCCGCATACTTAATCGTCTGAACCTGACCCGGGTTCACCACCACCCGGGTAACTTGCGGCTCGAATATCCAATCCATCCCCGGATTGATATAAGCGACAAATTCCACCGTGACTTCCCGCCCGCGATCAACTTCCCGGCTTTGGCTTGTTGGCGTATTTGCCGTTTTGCCGTTGATCCCGGTAATTTCGCAAAACACGTCATACAGCGGCACCAGGGCAAAGGCAAAACCAAACATCGCCACCGCCATTAGCACCAGAGACCACAGCGAGCGCTGTTTTGCGCGATGGCCTGATGGCCTGTCATGGCCCGGAGGGGTCTTCTGCTCTCGGTGCTGGCTCATCTCACGTTCCTTCACTTAATCGATTTTGGGCGGGGTCGAAAAAGTATGGTGCGGCGCAGGGGAATCCACCGTCCACTCGAGTCCTTCGGCGCCTTCCCAAGGCTTGGCTGCGGCGGGCTCTCCGCCCCTGACGCATTTGATCACCACCCATAAAAAGATCAGCTGCGACAAGCCAAACATAAAGCCGCCGATACTGACCACCGCATTCACATCGGCAAACTGCAATGCGTAATCAGGAATACGGCGCGGCATCCCCGCCAGCCCGAGGAAGTGCATCGGAAAGAACAGAATATTGACCGACACCACCGAGCACCAGAAATGCCACTTCGCCAGCCGTTCATCGAACATATGGCCGGTCCACTTCGGCAACCAGTAATAGGCCGCCGCCATGATCGAGAAGATGGCGCCCGATACCAGCACATAGTGGAAGTGGGCCACCACAAAATACGTATCGTGGTACTGGAAATCGACCGGTGTAATGGCCAGCATCAGGCCGGAAAAGCCCCCGATGGTAAACAGCACGATAAAAGCAATGGCAAACATCATCGGGATTTCAAAGGTCAGCGAGCCGCGCCACATCGTGGCGACCCAGTTGAAGACCTTGACCCCGGTCGGTACCGAGATCAGCATGGTGCAGTACATAAAGAACAACTCGGCAGCGACGGGCATACCGGTGGTAAACATATGGTGCGCCCAGACCAGGAAGCTCAGCCCGGCAATCGAGGCAGTGGCATACACCATCGAACTGTAACCAAAGAGTTTCTTACGGGAAAAGGCCGGTACAATCGCCGAAATGATGCCGAAGCTCGGTAAAATCATGATGTAGACTTCCGGGTGACCGAAAAACCAGAAGATATGCTGGAACATTACCGGATCGCCCCCGCCCGCAGCATCAAAAAAACTGGTTCCGAAGAACTTATCGGTCAGTACCATGGTCACCGCACCGGCCAGTACCGGCATCACCGCAATCAGCAGAAACGCGGTGATCAGCCAGGTCCAGACAAACAGCGGCATTTTCATGTAGGTCATGCCCGGTGCCCGCAAATTGATAATAGTGACAATCACATTGATTGCCCCCATGATCGAGCTGATCCCCATAATATGGATAGAGAACACAAACAGCCCGGTACTTTGCGGACTGAATGTCGTCGACAGCGGGGCATAGAAGGTCCAGCCGAAGTTGGGCCCGCCCCCTTCAAGAAACAGCGACGACAGTAACATCGCAAAGGCAAAGGGCAGGATCCAGAAGCTCCAGTTATTCATCCGTGGCAGGGCCATATCCGGCGCGCCAATCATCAGCGGGATCATCCAGTTTGCCAGCCCGGTAAAAGCCGGCATTACCGCCCCGAATACCATGATCAGGCCATGCATAGTGGTCATCTGGTTAAAGAAGTTAGGCTCAATCAGCTGCAGGCCCGGCTGGAATAACTCGGCCCTTATCACCATCGCCATCACCCCGCCAGTCAGGAACATGGCAAAGCTGAACATCAGGTAAAGTGAACCAATATCTTTGTGGTTGGTGGTAAACAGCCAGCGCTTAAGACCGGTCTGGTGAGGGGCGTGGGTGTGATCCGTTTCCGTCTCTTCACCTTCCGTCTGCTCGCGTAACATATCCGTCATCGATCATCGCCCCTTATAAATCTTCACCGTTAAGCACGGCCTGCACTTCTGCTGCCTGTACCGTATCGCCCGTATTATTACCCCAGGCATTACGCTCGTATGTGATCACCGCAGCCAGCTCCTTCAGACTTAATTGCGGACCAAAAGCCTGCATCGCGGTACCGGCACGGCCATGGACCACCACACTGATATGTTCTAATTGCCCGCCTGGATCGGCCGCCACCCCCACTCCTGCCAATGCAGGGAAGGCACCGGGAATACCCTGGCCATTGGGCTGATGGCACATGGCACAACGCGCGAGATAGGTTTTTTCACCCAACCCCATCAGCTCATCCATCGACATTTCCATCGCCAGCAAACGCTGCTCTTCTTCACGGGCCTGCTGCTGAGCCACCTTAGTCATCTGCAGCCACTCTTGATACTCAGCCAGAGGTTTTGCAATCACCACAATCGGCATAAAGCCATGGTCTTTACCGCACAACTCTGCACATTGGCCACGATAAATACCCGGCTTATCAATCCGGGTCCAGGCTTCGTTGATAAAGCCGGGGTTGGCATCTTTCTTAACGGCAAAATCCGGGACCCACCAAGAATGGATCACATCTTGCGAGGTGATCAGGAAGCGCACCTTCTGGCCAACCGGCAACACGAGCGGACGATCCACTTCCAGCAAATAATTTTCGCGTTTCTCTCGGGTATTATCGATTTGCGCCGGAGATGTGGCGAGAAGAGAATAAAAATCAACATCTTCGTTGAAATAGCGGTAATGCCACTTCCATTGAGAACCGGTTATTTGAACGGTGAGATCAGATTGGGAGATATCTTCCATGGCGAGCAAGGTCTTCGTTGCCGGCACAGCCATCATGATCAGAATGACGAAAGGAATGATGGTCCAGATGATCTCGACCTTAGTGCTTTCGTGGAACGAAGCCGCAACCGCACCGCGTGATTTACGATGATGAAGAATGGCCCAGAACATCGCACCAAAAACCACAATCCCAATCACGACGCAGATGTAAAAAATAGTCATATGCAAATCAAACACCCGCTGGCTAACCTGAGTTACCCCTTGCGTCATGTTCAATCGCATACTTTCTGTTTCGGCAGCCGCGGGTAGTGCCCAGACTCCTGCCATCATTGCGCTGATCAGTTGGCGAATCATCCCCCTGCCCCTCCCTCTGTCATCCTGACATTCATCAATAACTGGTAAATAACATTCATCCCAAAAGCACCATGAACAAATACGTGCAGCAGTACACCGAGTGACATTTAACACTTTATTTACATTCAACTTAGGACAAGATCAGAGAAATGAGCAAAGAATTGCCGGCAAATAATAAAAAGGGGTAACAGAGATATGCTGGTGCTAACCAATGGAAAAACAGAGAAAAATAAATGGAGCGAGGGAGATCTACAGACGAATATGGATCAGTACGGGTGTAATGCGGTATTTAAATTTGGGCATTTTTGCGATCCAACGCTGCCACGAACGCCAGCGGGGACAATGGCTATCCAGCGGACTGTAGCAGCTCACCAATTCAGCCCAGGGTAACCAGTTAAGCACTTGCCGAGTCGGATCTTTGAAGCCGTGGCTATATTGCTCAGCGCCCATCTTGTTCGCTAACACCGTTCCACAGCGATCACCTGCAATAACAAAACAGGCTTCTATTTTACTAAAATGGTAACCGATACCTTGAACAAACTGCGCCAGCTCCTCGCTATTGCATGCCAGTAAAGCGTGATCACACAGTAATAATACCGGGGCGTTATTGGTCATTGGCAATGACTTGAGCCAGGACAGCTCCGTTACCGAACCGCTACGCATGGTGTAACGCTCGCTTCGGTGAAACAATCGTTCGCGCCATAACAAATTTTCATCCGTATCCAGTTCAAACCAACGGCAACGACCATTATCTAACCGGTAAAAACGGGTATCGAGTCCGGCACCAACATTAATAATAAAACCGTTGGGATGACGCCGGAGAAATGTCAGCACCTGTTTGTCACATTGCAGGGTCAGTGTGGAATATAATAACTGACGCTCGGTAACATTACCGCTTAAGCAGTCAGGTACCAGCTGGCACCGGCTACAGGCTGAAGCAGCAACGGGATCATAGATAAGGCCGTTATCAGCTAAACTTTCCCTACTCCGAAGCCAAAGTGGCTGCAGTAAGGCGGAGGGAATGTTGTAGCGGGAAGGATTAGTCATTAGCAACTCCATATGAACCACAGGAGATGGTAATGACTATCATTAAGATTTGCAAGACATTCTACGTCAGACGGCAACCGTCCTCGAGGTTAGACGCGCTCTTTTACCGCAGGTATCGCAACGAACTATATTCAGTACCAACTATATTCAGTACCAACTACATCCAGTCGGCGTTACGTATAACACCGACGGCAATGCCTTCGATCGTTAGCTGCTGGTGCTCGAGATCGACAACAATCGGCTCGAACTCTTTATTCTCGGCGTGCAACAATACCTGAGCCCCTTGCTTATCCAGCCGTTTTACGGTGACATCATCGTCAACACGGGCAACCACCACCTGACCGTTACGGACGTCCTGGGTTTTATGCACGGCCAGTAAATCACCATCCATAATACCGATGTCTTTCATGCTCATTCCATTGACCCGCAACAGAAAGTCGGCGCGAGGTTTGAACAAGGCCGGGTCGACATTGTAATGGGTTTCAACATGCTCCTGAGCCAGGATCGGCTCACCGGCGGCAACACGGCCAATCAAAGGCAATCCTTGCTCTTGTGGCTCATCACTGTTGACCAGGACCCGAATCCCCCGGGAAGCGCCCGGAATGATTTCAATCACTTCTTTACGGGCTAAGGCTTTTAAATGCTCTTCAGCAGCATTAGCAGAACGAAAGCCAAGTTCACGAGCAATTTCAGCACGTGTTGGCGGCATCCCACTATCTTCAATTTTTGCTTTGATTAAATCAAAGACTTCTTGTTGGCGCGGCGTTAACGGCTTCATGGCTTACCTGTTTGTTTATACAGTTCACTGTGAGTATATCCAGTGTTTATGGGCTTGAAAAGGCAATTGTTTACGAAAAGAACAATTTGCCGAAGAAGCATCAATCATTGTCCGGCCCCTAGCTGCAGGCGCACTTGGGATCTCCCCCCTTGCTCACCTCGTCATGCCCCCGCCCGGGATGAGTTGATTAACGGAAGAAAAAATTCACCGGAAACATCATTCAAATTGATAACTTTGCGATGATATCTTGCATTTTCGCTGCATGAGCGCCACTATTTTCTGCTATCCTAGCCACGCATTAAGAATTCGAGGCTAGTAAAAGACATGTCCAGTTGGCAGAAAATCTATCAAAAATTACTGAATTTGCCGCTTTCCCTGCTGGTTAAAACCAATTCAATTCCTTCTGATCCGGTCAAAGATCTGGAGTTGGATTTAGAGCAACCAATTATCTATATCTTACCATTTCGGTCTAACACCGATCTGATGACTCTGCGCAGCAGCACCCAGGAACTGGGATTACCGGATCCGCTATCTCCGCTGGTCATTGGCAATCGCCAGTTTCCCCGCCATGCGTATGTCGCCAACGGACCCAGTATTTTTGGCACCAAAGGCGAGTTACCGCAAGAATATATCGATCTGTTTATCGAGTTGCTGGAACAGCACAAACAGGATTCAGAGCTGAATATCCAACTGGTGCCGGCATCTATTTTATGGGGGCGTAAACCCGGTAAAGAAAGTAATCGTGGTCCGATCCTCCATCCGCTTAACGGGCCGGAAAAATTAGCGGCTATTCTCGGCCACGGCCGCGATTGCCTGGTACGCCTGAGTACGCCGGTATCACTGCGTTACATGGCTGACAACCACGGTACCGATGACGCCATTGCCCATAAACTGGCGCGGGTGGCTAAAATTCATTTCTCGCGTCAGAAAATTGCAGCTTCAGGCCCCCGACTGCCTGATCGCCAGGCACTGTTTAAGCGCTTGCTGGCCTCAAAAGCCATCGACAAGGTCGTCAGAGAAGAAGCCCAGAGCCGGGATGTGCCGATTGAAAAGGTACGCAAAGAAGCCATCGACATGATGGAAGAGATTGCGGCCGACTTTTCTTATTCCCTGATCAAAAAAGGCGAACGTTTCCTTGGCTGGCTATGGAACAGACTGTATCAGGGGCTTAACGTTAACAATGCCCAGCGGGTGCGTAAACTGGCACAAGACGGCCATGAGATCGTCTATGTTCCTTGTCACCGCAGCCATATGGATTATCTGTTGTTGTCTTACGTTTTGTATGAGGAGGGGTTGGTTCCTCCGCACATTGCGGCAGGCATTAACCTGAACTTCTTCCCGGCGGGTCCTATTTTCCGCCGTGGTGGTGCATTCTTTATTCGCCGCAGCTTTAAAGGTAATCGCCTCTATTCCACGGTGTTCCGCGAGTATCTGGCTGAACTTTTTGCCAAAGGTTACTCGGTCGAGTATTTCAGTGAAGGCGGCCGTTCCCGTACCGGTCGATTGCTGCCTGCTAAAACCGGCATGCTGTCAATGACGATTCAGGCCATGCTGCGCGGTCTGAACCGTCCGGTCACCTTAGTGCCGGTCTATATCGGTTACGAACATGTGATGGAAGTGGCAACCTACGCCAATGAGCTGCGTGGTAAACGCAAAGAAAAAGAAAATATCGGTCAGGTTCTGCGCACCTTGCGTAAGCTGCGTAATCTGGGCCAGGGCTATGTAAACTTTGGTGAGCCTATCCCGCTTAACCAGTATCTCAATGATTTCGTCCCTGAATGGCACAAAGACATTGACCCGATCGAGCCGCAAAAACCAGCCTGGATGAACCCTGTGGTCAATCAGCTGGCAACAAAGATGATGACCCATATCAACGATGCCGCAGCAACCAATGCCCTGACCCTGTGTGCACTGGCACTGTTGTCATCGCGCCAACGCGCACTCAGTCGTGAAGAGTTGGAACAGCAGATCGACAGTTATTTGCAAATTCTGCGCAATACGCCGTATTCCAGCCAGAGCACCGTTCCCGATAACGATGCCAAAGAACTGGTCGAGCATGCTATCGCGATGGATAAATTCATTGTTGAGCGTGACAGTCTGGGAGATGTCGTCTCGCTCAACCGTCAGCAATCAATATTGATGACCTATTACCGCAATAACATCATTCACCTGTTTGCGCTGCCGTCACTGATTGCCCATATCGTGATCCAGTATCAAAGTCTGACGGTTGATGAAATCCGTCAGCAGGTTGGACGACTGTACCCGTTCCTCAAAGCGGAATTGTTCCTGCGCTATGAAACAGAGGAACTCAACGAGGTGATTGATTCGCTGATCCAGGAGCTGGTTCGCCAGCGTCTGCTATTAAGTGATGGCCTGACGATTTCACTCAATAGTGCCCGTATCGGACCACTGCAACTGTTAGCCCGTACGATCACCGAGACGCTGCAGCGCTATAGCATTACCCTGACCCTGCTATGTGCCGAGCCGCAGATGATGAAGAGCGAACTGGAACAGCAAAGCCAGATGATGGCCCAGCGTCTGAGCCGATTGCACGGCATCAATGCTCCCGAGTTTTTTGACAAAGGGGTATTTGCTATTCTGGTGAAGACCCTGCGCCGTGAAGGTTACCTCAACGACGAGTGCCATGCGGTATCGCGCCCCGTGGAAAACCTTGCCGATCAGTTAGCGGCACTGGTCTCGCCGGAGGTGAAGCTCACAATCCAGGCCGTTATGAACCGGGATGATAAGCCAGTAAATAACGTCTGACGGGTATCTCGAATCGAGCAACTCGATTCGGCCCCCCCCCCTTCAAAGCTGGCTCAGTGCCAGCTTTTTTGTTGCCCCAATAGCCGTTGTTTTTAGCTTTGGACTTACCGGTACCCCGAAGCTCTATAAGGTGTACAGCTATATAAGCTTTTAAACCACCGGTAACCCAAAGCTCTATAAGGTGTACAACTATATAAGCTTTTGACTGGCCTTTGTGCCAATACCCCTGACACAAAAAAAGCGCCATAAGGCGCTTCTTCACTACGTAAATTGGCGATCAGCCGAGGTATACGCTGATCCCCATACCGCCGCAAATCAGCATACCCACGTAATTGTTGTTCAAGAACGCTTTGAAGCATAACTCTCTCTCACGACTGCGGATCAGCATCTGCTGGTAAACAAACAGCGCAGCGGCAGCCAGCAGGCACCAATAATAAGTCTGATTCAACGCCAGCATCTGACCAATAGCAATCAGCACCACCAAGGTGCTTAGCTGTAATAAGCCAATGATGATTTTGTCAAAACGTCCGAACAATATAGCGGTCGATTTGATCCCGACATGGATATCGTCATCACGATCAACCATCGCATATTGCGTATCGTAAGCTATGGTCCAGAGAATATTGGCAATGAACAGCAACCACGCTGCAGCAGGTAATTCACCGGCTTGCGCGGCATAAGCCATAGGGATCGACCAGCCAAAAGCCATCCCCAGGATAAGTTGTGGCAGGTGGGTATATCGCTTCATAAACGGATAAGCCGCCGCCAGCAATAGTCCGACCACCGACAGCATAATAGTCAGGGTATTCATGGTCAGCACTAACAGGAACGACACTAATACCAGCAGACCAAACAGGCTTAATGCCTCACGCTCTGACACTTTGCCCGACGGCATCGGCCGGTTGACCGTACGCTTTACATGACCATCAAAATGGCGGTCGGCAAAATCATTGATCACGCAGCCTGCGGCACGCATAAAAACCACCCCGAGCACAAAGACTACCAGCACCGGCAGATCCGGTAATCCATCGGCAGCCAGAAACAAGGCCCAGAGTGTTGGCCAAAGCAGCAACAAACTCCCGATCGGGCGATCAAATCGTGCAAGCTGCCAAAATGCTCTCGCCTTGGTCATCGCTAACATTGGCTCTCCTTTGAGTATACCGGTGCCTGCATCAGAAATAATTCGGCCACCAGCAAAGGTTTATCATTTATCCATAAGCGCGAACGCCGTGCCCACAAAGGCTTATCCTCTGTGCCAACATTGGCTACCACAAGCGCATCACGACGCGCACTGCGATCAGTAAAAACTCTGAATCCTAATGGCGTCTCACCTAACTGTTCTAAATCACGTTCCTGCCCTGTCAGGGTTGATAACGGGATTAAGGTACGGGCAAACACCCACGGCTGGCCATCGCCGCGCAATAGCACCTTGCGCATCAGGCACCCGGTATCCCCGAGCAGGGCTCGCTCATCTTCTGATAACAAAGATTTATCTATTTTCTGCAGCTCGAGCAGAGAAACCGTAAATGTGTCACAATGCCGTTCAAAACGACGTGATAATGAATCAGGTTCAAGCAGCCAACGCCCAAACTCTGTCCCCTCGAGTGCCACAGCCTCTGGCGGTTGCCAACAGGCGCTATCCAATAAAGGGTTATACAACTGTTTGAATTTCGACATCTTTCCAATACAAATTCTACCAGCCGAACATGAAAAGAACTTGGTAGAATGCGGTTAATTTATTACCATAAAGAAACACTATTGTAGCAAGCTGTAACGGATACGAATATCGTTCCGGTCGAAAGATAGTAATTCATTGCGTAAAATTAAGATAACCCTATGAGTGTAATGATGAAATCAAAAGTCTTTGGCTTAACCCTGCTGCTTGCCGGCCCCCTGGCTTCTCATCATGCGGCGGCGGAAGATGCGGCGCCACTAATGCCACAATACAGCTATTACACGTTATCACCTGACATCACGACCAACTACGTGACTCAGGGCAAGAGGCTCGGTTACCTGCGCCTACAAATTGATTTGATGGTGTCAGATCCGGATCTCATCACCAAAGTGGAGCACCATTCCCCCCTGATCCGCGATGCCATCATTAACATTATCGGCCAGCAGCCTGAAGTAAAAGTGAAATCTTTGGCTGGACGCGAAGAGATCCGCCAGCTGTGCCTGAGCAAGGTCAATGAACTGTTGATCCGCGAGACGAACCAGAAGCTCCTGACCGAATTACTGTTTACAAAATACCTCTACCAGTAGCATTGTCGGTCTTCAATATACCGTAAAGGCACAAAAAGCGCTCGATGAGCGCTTTTTGTTATGATGGAAATACATGGCCATCGCTGCGAGACTATCCCCGCAATAGCTAGGCCGCCGCTTCAGGCCGAATTCTACCCTTTGCCCTGCAATCCCGGACTTTCTCCGCAATATATTGTGTCACCGCACCTACCTGCCCTTCATTGAGATACAGGCCAAGTTTGCTCCGGCGCCATAACGCATCGATTTCAGATAATACAAATTCATGCTCAATCATGTAATCAAGCTCTTTGGCATATAAGCCTTCCCCGAAGTGCTGTCCCATCTCCGCTTCGCAGCTCACTCCTTCCAGTAATACTGATACGCGGGTACCGTAGTTAGTTGCCATCCGCTCGCGGGTGAATGACGTTAGCCATGGATATTGCTGCTCCAGCTGACGGGCCAGCTGCTGACCATCAAAAGCTGCTTCGCCCCCCGGCAAATAGGCATTTTCAGTCCAGGCTTGCCCTATTTGCGGGAAGAACGGGGTCAGTTTGGTCATTGCCGCTTCAGCCAACTTACGATATGTCGTCAGCTTGCCGCCGAAGATTGACAGTAATGGCGCATTGCCCCCTTCCTGATCTAATTCCAGCGTGTAGTCACGGGTAATCGCTTGCGGCGAGTCGGATTCATCATCGCACAACGGACGCACACCGCTGTAGGTCCACACCACATCATCTCGGTTTAATCGCTTCACGAAATGTGCGTTATAGACCTTCAGTAAATAGTCGATTTCGCTGTCATCAATCGCAACCTGACGCGGATCGCCCTGATATTCCACATCAGTGGTACCAATGATCGAGAACCGATCCAGATACGGGATCACAAAGACAATACGGTTATCTTCGTTCTGCAGAATATAAGCCTGAGGTTCATCATGGACACGCGGTACGACGATATGCGAGCCTTTAATCAAACGGATATTGCGCGGAGAATTTTCTTCCAGGCTCTGGTCAAAGAAAGCTTTCACCCAAGGACCCGCCGCATTCACCAGAGCGTGTGCTTTACGAACAAAAGTCTGGTTGGTCAGCACATCGCGCACGGTCACTATCCATAAGTCGCCTTCACGTACCGCTTTTTCAACTTTACAGCGGTTACGCACTTCCCCGCCTTTCTCCGCGACTTCCATCGCGTTCAGTACCACTAACCGCGCATCATCAACCCAGCAGTCTGAATATTCAAAGCCTTTGGTGATGGCCGGTATTAAGACCGAGTCCTGACCAAACCTCAAGCCGTGACTGCCAGGCAAGGTCGTACGTTTGCCGAGGTGATCATAAAGAAACAGGCCAGCACGGATCATCCAGGCCGGGCGAAGATGAGGACGGTGTGGCAAACGGAAACGCATTGGGCGAGCGATATGCGGGACTTTACGTAATAGTACTTCGCGCTCAGCCAGGGCTTCCCCGACCAAGCGAAACTCATAGTGCTCTAAATAGCGCAAACCACCATGGATCAACTTAGAACTGGCAGACGACGTGGCAGACGCGAAGTCATCAGCCTCATATAAGCCGACATCCAGCCCCCGGCCTGCTGCATCGGCAGCAATACCAGCACCATTGATACCACCACCCACAACAATTACATCTAAGATATGTTCGTTTTCTGCCGCCATGCCGTTCCCTTCCTCATTACGCCTATAATTCGAAACTAAACGAGCACCGACAGCTCAATTAAGTTCTCATTCGCTCATAATAGCGAACATGCCATCAAAAATCATCCTTTTTTGTTTTCGATTTGTTACATGAACGTGACGGGCCGCCATTTCCATTATAGTGGTTAGGTATTGATCTTGACCGGAAGAGGTATTGCCGAAAAAAAACAGGCCACCATTTCTGGTAGCCCGTATCTTCACCAATATCGCTCGTCGTTCAGACTGGCATTGACTCGTTAGCCAACAATTTCAGTATGGACGTCATTGTCCTGCAGGTGCTTGACCAGCTCTTCCGGCGGTTGAGCATCGGTGAACAGCATATCAATCTGGCTGATATCCCCCAGATTCACCATTGCATTACGCCCAAACTTAGTATGATCCACCCCCAGCATGACACAGCGGCTGTTTTCAATGATTGCTTGTTTGACACGTACTTCGTGGTAATCAAAGTCCAGCAATGACCCATCAAGATCGATACCGCTGATCCCCATAATGCCGAAATCAAGACGGAACTGAGAAATAAAATCCAGTGTCGCTTCACCGACAATACCACCATCCCGGTTGCGCACTTCACCACCCGCCAGAATAACCCGGAAATCTGCCTTGCCGGTCAGCACACTGGCGACATTAAGGTTATTGGTCACAATGCGGAGGTCATTATGATTGAGCAAGGCACGCGCGACGGCTTCCGGGGTGGTACCAATATCAATAAACAGTGTCGCCCCGTCAGGGATATGTTTAACCATTGCCATCGCGATGCGATCTTTCTCCGCCAACTGCATGACTTTACGGGTTGTATAGGAGGTGTTTTCGGAACTGGATGGGATCGTTGCTCCGCCATGGTGGCGGCGAATTTTATTTTCCGAAGCCAGATCATTGAGATCGCGGCGAATAGTTTGAGGGCTTACCTTAAAACGTTCAACTAGGTCGTCAGTGCTGACATAGCCTTGGGTTTTAACAATATCGATGATTTCCTGATGACGTTTGCTCTGCTTCACGGCTAACGCAGCTCCTGGTTGCAACAAGGCTCCGCGAATGCGAAGCCCTGTCATATTACCTACAGCGTTAGCAAGATGCCAATGACGGCGATCTCAATCATGCATTTTGCTGTGCACTATCAAGTGCCCGTTGTGCATGAACGCTGTTTTCGCCAACCATTGCCAGCACCAGGAAGAAGATGGATAAGCCGCATGCTGACGTCAGCACCATGAAGCCACCATCCCAGCCAAAGTGGTCGACGGTGTAACCCAAAATAGCATTTGCGGCTACGGCGCCACCCAAGTAACCGAACAGCCCCGTCAGACCCGCTGCGGTACCTGCCGCTTTTTTCGGTGCCAGCTCGAGCGCATACAGACCGATAAGCATAACCGGGCCGTAGATCAGAAAGCCGATCGCAACCAGTGCCATCATATCAACCATAGGGTTACCGGCCGGGTTGAACCAATAAATCAATACCGCAATAGTCACCAGTGACATAAACAGAATACCGGCAGGTGCACGGCGCCCCTTGAAGAACTTATCCGACATCCAGCCGCACAATAATGTGCCGGGAATACCCGCCCACTCGTATAAGAAGTAGGCCCACGATGATTTATCGACCGAGAAGTCTTTGACTTCGCTCAGATAGACCGGCGCCCAGTCCAACACGCCATAGCGGATCAGGTAAACAAAGGCATTCGCAATCGCAATGAACCACAATAGCTTGTTGTTAAACACATACTTGAAGAAGATTTCCTTTGCGGTCATCTCTTTCTCATGGGACTCATCATAGTTATCAGGATAATCGTCTTTATGCTCTTCGATAGAAGGGAGACCACAAGACTGCGGCGTATCGCGCATGGCGATTAATGTGAAAGCCGCAACCAGCAATGCGAAGAACGCAGGCACGTAAAACGCAGTGCGCCAGTCATCGTTGAAGGCCCATAACCCCAGCAGGAACATCGGGCCAATCAAACCACCGCCCACGTTATGCGCGACGTTCCAGACCGACACTAATTCACCACGCTCTTTACGTGACCACCAGTGCACCATGGTACGGCCACAGGCCGGCCATCCCATCCCCTGGAACCAGCCGTTCAGGAACAACAGAATAAACATGGCGGTAATACTGCTTGTGGCCCAAGGCATGAAACCAAAGCACAGCATCACCAGGGCCGACATGGTCAAACCGGCAGCAAGGAAATACCGCGGATTGGAACGGTCTGACACGCTACCCATTAAGAATTTCGATAAGCCATAAGCGATCGACACGGCCGCCAGTGCGACCCCCAGATCACCGCGGCTATAACCGTACTCTTCAATTAAGAAAGGCATGGCCAGACTGAAATTTTTACGGACCAGGTAGTAACCGGCGTAGCCAAAGAAAATACCGATAAAGAGTTGCCAGCGCAGGCGCTTATATACAGAGTCTGTCTGCTCGTCAGGCAGACGCTCTATATGAACCGCGGGACGAAATATGCCAAACATAAGATGTTCCTTAAAAGGTTGTTGTTTTTAGCGATAGTTTGCGCGAACGCATAATGTAGGGCGAGGGAAACAATCGATTTCGCTCAATACAGGCAAATTATTGCGCGAATGGGGATGAAATAATGTGAAAACAATCAAAAACGAAGATTTATTTATCAGAAATAGATGTTTTACTCTAGGTTTTCGGAAAAAAATGCCTTCCAGATAACCCATTCCGTAACTTAAGTGAATATCCACCGTCTTCAATCATACCAATCGACGTCATTATCCCGATTGGTATATAGGCAAACCATCTCAAGATGCGAGATGGTTTGGCTCTAAGATCACTCAACGGGTCTTGATAAGCTTAGTATCGACCAGCGCCAGCGCACAGCCACTGATCAAACCAAACAAGTGGGCCATATTGGCCACTGACATACCCAAAGGCCCGGCAAAGCCAATCACCAGCCAGACCAGCATGAAAACGACATAGGGTTGAGGAATCGACAGGCCCCGCTGCGGCGCTAACCACCCTGACCACCAGATATACCCAAGCAAGGCATACACGACCCCAGACAAACCGCCAAAATTAGCACCATGGAGCCAGAACTGCGCAACCCCCGAAATGAGTGCCGACACCAGAAAAACCTGCACCAGTTTGCCGCTACCGCTGTGCCGTTCCAGCTGCCCCGCTAAAATCCACCACCACAGGCAGTTAAAGACAATATGCAAGGTCGAGAAATGGATCATAGCGTGGGAGAAAAAACGCCAGGCTTGCCACTGATCACCGTCCATCAGCGGAAAGTGGAGTGCATCGAATATCGGTTGCTGCAGCCCAAAGAACCACAGCAGATAAATACCGATGACCACCACCATTATCGACAGGCTGAAAGGGCCTGCCTGGGATTTGATCATGGCCAGCAAACTCGGACTGCCATAATGAAACCTGGCCGTGCGGCTTTCAGCGACTTGCCACGATGCAGCCTGATATTTTGCGTTATCAGGGTTCGCCAGAAACGCCGTTAATTCCGCTTCCGCTTCTATCAGGTGTTGTGAGTCCGTTAACCAGAGTGCAAACACCCCCTCAGGTTCAGACGCTAACGTTAACGCGATACCACGTGAGGCCATGTAATCGATAAAAGCCTGTGCTTGGCGAGGGTTATTAAATCCGGCTAACCGATGCATCTGTTACTCCGCTGAATATGGCAACGCCTGTCGGCGCCAGCCTTCAAAACCACCTTCAAGACTATACACTGTTTCATAACCTTGATTAATCAGATATTGTGCCGCACCCTGACTACTTACTCCGTGATAACACATCACAATCACAGGTTGCTCGAAATCAACCCGATCCATGAATTCAACCATTGTATCATTGGTCAGATGAAACGCCTGTTCAGGATGAGCCAAAGCAAATGACTGCGGATCCCTGATATCAACCAGTACGGCTTCAGAACCTGCCTGTTGTAATAAAATGTACGCCTGCTCTGCCGAAATATGTTCAAACTGCTCCATTGACTGCCTCATCTGTTGTTGATCTGTCTGCGTCATCATTACCGCAAAAATGTGATGATCATCCACTATGGGATCCTATCGCTTTTAAAGCGGCACCTTTTATACCCCGCTTATTATACCTCACTCACTTACTCACAACCTTGCACAGAATGTAAGGTCTTATCCACACTTGAAACTCGCACTGAAACTCAACAATTACAGGGCCTAGCGATCACCCGTTCCCTCTCCCACCCTGACCGCTGATCATAATTCAACCAGCTGTGGAAAAGCCTGTGGATTGCGTTGATAATGTGTCCAGCTCAAATAGGATCCACTACATATAGATTAGATCCGTCACAAGCTGTGGATAACTACCAGGGTCATTCACAGTGATACTCACAAATGTGAGTTATCTCTCAATATTCAAGCATAAAAAAACCGACTCTAGGCCGGTTTCTCATCATCATTCATTGTGGATAGCTGAGCAGGATCCTCAGAACACGTCACCCACTGCCAGCTTCAGTTTTTTCATGGCGTTTTTCTCTAACTGCCGGATCCTTTCCGCAGACACTCCATAGTGATCAGCCAGATCCTGCAACGTGGACTTATCATCGTCTAACCAGCGAGAACGAACAATGTGCTGGCTACGATCGTCCAACTCCGCCAAGGCATTAGACAAACGGTTATTGGCGTGGCTTTCCCAGTTATTTTCTTCATAACTAAGGGCAACATCAGAAGATTTATCTTCAAGGAAGTACACCGGAGCGGTATAGCTGACATCTCGGTCATCATCTTCCGCCGGCATCTCAAATGCCGGATCCTGTGCCGCCAGGCGAGATTCCATCTCGCGTACTTCAGAGGGATTCACGCCAAGTTGCTCTGCAACCATTTCAACTTCGGCATTGTTAAACCAACCCAGGCGTTTCTTCGCCTTGCGCAGGTTAAAAAACAGTTTACGCTGGGCTTTGGTCGTCGCAACTTTTACGATACGCCAATTGCGTAACACGTATTCATGAATTTCAGCTTTAATCCAATGCACCGCAAAAGAGACCAGCCGTACCCCAACTTCAGGGTTGAAGCGTTTTACCGCTTTCATCAGGCCAATGTTGCCTTCCTGCACCAGATCGGCCATTGGCAAGCCATAGCCGGAATACCCACGGGCAACATGCACAACAAAACGCAGATGAGACATCACTAAGTTTTTTGCAGAGTCAATATCACCCTCATAATGCAGACGTTCCGCTAACTCTTTCTCTCGCTCCGCTGACAACATCGGGTAGCGGTTGACGGTCTGGATATAACTATCCAGGCTATCTGCAGAAACCAGAGCCATTGAAGACATCGCTTTTGTCATGCAAAAACCTCATGTGTTTTTTTATACCAATGCAACGCTATGCAAATCTCCATAACGTCATGTAACTTACAATAATGCCAAGAAAATGGGTCACTTTGCAAGCGGGCCGCATAATCTACACCATTTGTAGACTCGAAAATGTCAGACAGGTTCAATTTCTTTCAAGTGACGTCCGGCAGAAAGTCGCGCCGCTAACAAACCAAGAAAAGCCGCGGTCATCAGTAAAATCAAGCTTTCATCCCAGCTCAGGCCGACTAACCGGAAGCTGTTATCATAAAGCGCAGCCAGTTTAGCAACGGCGCCGTCAAGAAGTATAGTCACTATCGCCGTCAGTACCCACGCGATAATCGCCCCAATTAATCCGTACCACACCCCGACATACAGATAAGGCCGGAGAATAAAGCTGTCTGTCGCCCCGACCATTTTCATCACTTGTATTTCATCTTTCTGATTCAGCACTTGCAGGCGCAAGGTGTTACCGACAATTAAGAACACGGCAAACAGCATTAGGCCTGACATTAATAATGCTAAGGTGATGGCCAGCTGTTTTATTGCAGCCAGACGTTGCAGCCAGTCACTGTCGAGCCGGACTTCATCAACGCGTGGCTGGGTTCGAATTTTTGCTGCCAGCTCAGTGGCTTTCTCACTGCTCTGCCACGCGGGAACCGGGCGCACTATCACCACCGCCGGCAACGGATTTTCATCTAACAGGCTTAGCGCCTGTTCAAAGCCGGCATGCGCGCGGAAATCCAGCAAGCCTTGCTGCGGAGAAACATAAGTGACGGCCTCAATTTCAGGCCAGTCCTGAATTTTTTCCGCAAAGCTTATGGCCACGGGCTCTGCCACACCGCTTTCTAAATACAGCGTCAGCTGCGTGGGGTTCTGCCAGGGCTGTGCCACCAGCGTGATGTTTTTCGCCAGCAAATAAAAGCTGGCCGGCAGAGTTAAGGCAACCGCCAGCACAGCCAGGGTTAATATATTGCCCAAAGGCCGCTTCATCAGATCGTTGAGCGCTTCGATACCCTGCTGCTTATGGATAGCAAAAAAGCCAATCTTATTACGCGCCATGTGCCATCTCCCTCAGGTGACCTTGCTGTAAGTCTAATCGACGGTAATTACGGCTCGATAACAATGAGGTATCGTGAGTCGCCATCAACACACAGACGCCGACCCGATTAAATTCTTCGAACAGACGCATCACTTGCTGTGAGAGCGCGGCATCAAGGTTTCCGGTGGGTTCATCAGCCAGTAGCAGCATCGGTTTATTGACCACGGCCCGGGCAATCCCTACCCGCTGCTGCTCCCCACCCGATAGCTGGATCGGCAGGCAGCGCGCCTTGTCAAGCAGGCCGACCTTATCAAGCGCGGCAGATACCCGGCGCTTAATATCATTTTCAGGCACTTGCTCTACCCGTAAAGGTAACGCCACATTGTCGTAAACCGTATGGTTCATCAGCAATTTATGATCCTGAAAAATAATACCGATATTACGTCGTAAAAACGGGATCTGTTTATTCTCGATCCGGGTGATGTCATGATCATTAAAATAGATGCGGCCATCACTTGGCCGCTCTATAGCGCAGATCAGTTTCAGCAAGGTACTTTTACCCGCACCTGAGTGCCCGGTTAAAAAGGCCATATCTGCCGACTGCAGATGAAAATCCACTTTTTGCAGGGCTTGCCTGCCGCCACGATAGGCTTTACTTACCTGCTGAAACCGAATCACACTCTATTCCTCGTCACTAAACAGCGCTTCAATAAACTCATCCGCGGCAAATGGGCGCAGATCATCAATCCCTTCGCCAATACCGATATAGCGAATGGGGATATTAAACTGATCAGCGACGGCAAAGATCACCCCGCCTTTGGCGGTACCATCCAGTTTAGAAATAGTAATCCCTGAAACCGGCGCCACTTCACTGAACAATTTGGCCTGACTGATCGCGTTTTGACCCGTGCCCGCATCAACTGTCAGCATAATTTCATGCGGCGCAGCAGGATCAACCTTTTTCATTACGCGGACAATTTTGCGTAACTCTTCCATCAGGTTGCCTTTGTTCTGCAGACGACCCGCAGTATCTGCGATCACGACATCGACATTGCGCGCTTGCGCCGATTCTATCGCATCATAGATAACAGACGCACTGTCCGCCCCGGTATGCTGGGCGATCACTGGCACATTATTGCGCTCACCCCAGACCTGAAGTTGCTCTACTGCCGCCGCACGGAACGTATCACCGGCAGCCAACATGACAGACTTGCCTTCAGCCTGAAACTGCTTCGCCAGCTTGCCGATCGTCGTCGTTTTACCGACCCCGTTTACCCCCACCATCAGAATAACAAAAGGTTTCTTGCTGGTATCGACAACCAGAGGCTGTTCCACCTGCGCCAGCATGCTGGCTAATTCTTCTTTGAGTAAACCATAGAGAGCTTCACCGTCTTTGAGTTCCTTACGGTTGGCTTTTTCTGTCAGGTTCTGGATGATTTTCAATGTGGTATCCATCCCCACATCGGCTATCAGTAGCTGCTCTTCCAGCTCTTCAAACAAATCATCATCAATTTTCTTGCCCCGAAACAGGCCCGAAAAGCCAGAACCGATATTGGTTTTGGTTTTCTTCAAGCCGCGCATTAAACGGGTAAAGAAACCTGCTGTTTTAGGTTTCTCCTGTTCGTGAACCACAGCGTCAGTTGTCACCTTGTCCGCCAGCGCTTCAGCTTCAGCTTCCTCTGCCGCCTTCGCCACAGCTAACGCTTCCGCCTCTTCTGCCGCCTTCGCCGCAGCTAACGCTTCCGCCTCTTCTGCCGCCTTCGCCGCAGCTAGCGCTTCCGCCTCTTCTGCCGCCTTCGCCGCAGCTAACGCTTCCGCCTCTTCTGCCGCCTTCGCCTTCGCCGCAGCTAGCGCTTCCGCCTCTTCTGCCGCCTTCGCCGCAGCTGACGCTTCCGCCTCTTTTTGCTCCTTTTGTTCAGTTGATTGCTGAGAATCAACCTCTGTTTCTACAGTTGGTTTTTCTGTCGTTTGGTCGGTTTGCTCGGCTTGTTCCTCAGAACCAAAACCCAGCCACGAAAATAATCCGCGTTTCTTTTTCTCTGCCATTGGCAAATCCTAGCCCTTGATTGGTACAATTTGCAGTCTAAAAACAGGTGTATACTATCATTTTCTAAACGGTCGAAAAAAGTTATGACGAGACACAGGCAACAAACGGGACGAAATGTGCAAAATAATCGCCGGGAAGGGTTCATCAGAATCATCAGTGGGCGCTTGCGCGGACGAAAGCTCCCGGTCCATGATGTCGACGGGCTCAGGCCGACAACCGACCGAGTAAAAGAGACTGTTTTCAACTGGTTAGCACGAGATATCCCCCAGGCAAAATGCCTCGATCTGTTTGCGGGCAGTGGCAGTTTAGGGTTTGAAGCCCTGTCGCGTGGTGCAGAAAACATCACCATGCTGGAATTAGATAAAAAAGCGGCCAATCAGCTGCAACAGAACCTTACAACGATCGGTGCAAGCAATGCTGAGGTGATTAATACTGACTGCCTGAAGTATTTAGCGCAGCCAGGTACACCTCATGATGTGGTGTTTATCGATCCGCCCTTCCGTAAAGATTTGATACAAAATGTCATCGATCTGCTGGAGGCCAACCACTGGCTCACTCCCCATGCAATGATTTATATTGAAGCAGAGAAAGAATTGGGTGCACTCACGACGCCGGCACACTGGCGTCTGCACCGTGAAAAAACAGCCGGTCAGGTCTGTTATCGTTTATTCGAAAGAGAGGAAGCATGAAGGCGCTGATTACATTAGCTAAAGCCGCTATCGGTTTTGTCTGGCTGATATTACTGATTAATATCTTTAACCCGTTCCCAGGGGTGGCTGCCATCGCGCTATACATCATGACTGGGTTCTTATTTATGATGCATGGTTTGCAGATGTTGATTTTCATCGGAGCATTTGGCGACAAGATCAATATGTCGAAATGGGAAAAGGGGTCAATTCTGATTTTTGGTATCTTTGCCCTGTTAGATATCCGTCGTAAGCATATGATGTAAAAAGATAGATACGAGAAGCGAGGTTACTAGATACTAGGATCTCGCCACTCGTAGCTCAGTTATAAACCGATTTCCAGGTACTTGCGTAACCCGTCTAAGAACATCTGGGTTGCTATCATGATCAGCAACAACCCCATCAGCCTCTCAACCGCTTTCAACCCTTTCTCGCCCAACAACCGGTTAAAGACCTCGTAGAACATCAGGATAACAAACGATGCCCCCCAGGCAAGTATGACCGCAAACGTCCAGTCCCAGATACGGGTTGGATCCTGATTGGACAACAATAATAGCGATGCCAGCACTGATGGTCCGGCAATCATCGGTATTGCCATTGGCACCAGAAAAGGTTCTTCACCTGCCGCCAACCCAGTCACACCACCCGGTTGCGGGAAAATCATCCGAATCGCAATCAGGAACAAAATAATCCCGCCGGAAATACTGACCGTTTCTGTCGAGACATGCAGGAACGTCAGCATCTGTTTACCGCCAAACAAAAACAGCAACAGAATAACCAGCGCAAAGCACAGCTCGCGAACCATGATAAATCGTCGACGTTTCGGCTCAATATGCCGCAGGATCGACAACATTACCGGTAAATTACCCAGCGGATCCATGATTAAAAATAACATGACCGCCGCAGACATTATTTCCACAGGGCAGACCTCAGACAGAGATTCGTAATACGAAGTAAGATGAAAAACAACAATATCAGCCGGACAGCTGATTAAGAGCTGGGGAGTATAACAAACGAACAAAAAGGTGGCGATGAAAACTGCCACCTCAATCAGAATTAAACCGCTATTTTTTATCCGTCAGCGAATTAGTGACTGCACATACGTTCACGATTCGCCGAGATTGTTTCACCCTCCTGAACGACTTTTTGGCGATCAAGTAAAAATGCTAACAACGCATCAAAGGTTAAGTCTTGCTGGCTACAGGTGTAGAAACGGACATCTTCACCATATTCAGCGACGATTGCTTGTTTTAACGAAGCTAAGGTATATGACGTATCTTCCGCAAGTAGCATATTCAACACAGTGTGACCATGGACTGATTGGCTCATCGTAGTACTCGCAACATAAGGGGCTTGACCATATTTAACCATGTTGACTGCGGGTCGTTTTGACTAGGAACAAATAAAGGCATTTAAAATGCAGGTTATAAGTTCAACCCGCTTTTATTGGCGGCGATGGCTTATCTTGTCCGCACTGCCAGCACAATTCAAATTGCCCTTCGTTCACTTCACGGCACTGCTGACACATCCATTGAGTATATTCGGCCTGCTCATAATCTTCTAGCTGTCGCCGCGCCGGTAATACTTGCTCAACGGATACCCATAACCCCACTTCCACGACATTAGCGGGCAGCTCTCCGGCAGCAGCCCCCAGATTCTCACCACTCAGCCGCACCGCGATGTGAGATCCCTCCAACATCCCTTTCAGGGTGTGAGCTTCCAGATTATTCGCCGCGCTGTAAACCTTGACCCATTGCCCTGTCATTACCAGCCCCTTACCGGGAAGAGCCCGTGCAATTCAATAACGGGAATAAAGCCCCTGATTCGCTTTGTTATTTTTTATCACAATGCCAATCAGAACAGTAACGTCGCCACGATCAGTGTCTGCGCCAGGTAGTAGGTTGACATAATAATACCGGTCGAGGGTTTAAATGGCCCCCGAAAACGGTCAACGGCCAGCATCGTATCGGAAGCCATAAAAATTAACGCCCCGACAAAGGCCAGCAGGCCGGTGGTGGAATGCGTTGTTAGCCAGAATTCCCCGGCCGCCCAGGTCATCTGGGCGATCATGACAATATAAACCGCCACAGGCAGCATCAGACGCCCCAGAGAAGGCAGCAATAATAAGAAAATAATGATCCCGCCACCCAACAACATCGCCGGCAACCACCACACCATACCTCCTGAAAGCTGACTCCAGAAAGCCACGGAATACGCGATATGAGCCAGAAGGAAGCAAGCCAGCCCATGGATAAAACGATCTTTAGGAAGCATTAAAAACACATCCCCAACCATCGAGAAGAGCAACCCCGTAAAAATCACCTGCTGATAAAAGCCAGTCAGCCCTGTCTGCCACGTAATACAGAGAAGCAAAAACAGGGTAAATGGCTTAAAGAAAAAAAACTGCCATTTAGGACCATGGTAGGCAGCATTAATATGTAGTAAACCGGATAAAAAAATGGCTAACCAAACCCACATAGGATCACCGTTGTTGTTATAAGCAGGGACAGTTTAAAAACCAAACCAGAATTGTCTAGCTTGGAACCTCGATAACAAGACCCCGATTGAAAAACAGTAACTAAATCTAGCAAGTTGCTATCCCGGTAGCGTTGATACTATTCAGGCATCACTGTTGGGCTATCTTGTTCCGGACCTGCGATGACAGCAAACAAAGGGGGAAACCCTCAGATACAGCGGCTCACTGAACCCAACTAGATTCTGATTCACTTTTATTTACCTTTACGGATCAGATACCAGGCAAATAACAGCGATATTACGACAAAAATCATAACAAATAATTATTTAATATTAATAACTTAACACCAAAAAACCCAGACTAACCACATTAAACCCTACCCGCCACCAAACGACCTCCTTTCCCCTACATTGTCTTTCATCTATAGCTTGTCAGCCTAAAAAATCCAACCAAATCGGAGACTTTATGCTGAATTCGACGATATACGCTGACTATGTTGATTCTCACCATACAACCAACCCCCATTAAAAACCCTTAAGCAGCCCCACGCCAAATTTGATCCTAAATTTCAAAAAAAACAAACACCCCTTCAACACCGCTCACTTACCAACCAAATATAAACATATAAAAACAAATACTTAAGTCAGAGGCGGTAAGGGAATGACCAATTCGAACGCTTTTAAATCACCAAGAAAAAACACAGCTTAACCACCAGATAAAGGCCAGTTAATGCCATGTAAATTGTTTTTATCAAACAAAAACAAGCCTAGCTATTGCCTAACCAACAAAAAAGATGCTATTGTTTTTAACACGATCAATTGAGCAGCAAGCAAAGGAGCCTACCAATGTTAACCCCTTCACAAAAACAAGGGCTTATGATGATCGCAGTTGTGGTTGGTCTGATGACACTGCCTGTGATCTATTAAGTCAAAATAAAAATTCATAGAAATGGCGCCTTTCGGAGCCATTTTTCTACCTGTAACAACCTCACATCTGCACTTTCTCAATCACTGAAAATGCTCTGCGATCAAGCAGATAACCGTAGTAATTCAGTCAATACAATAGATTGATAAACAAAAAGGCCCTGTTACAAAAACAGAGCCCAGGGCATATTGCGATAGAAGATTAAGAACTATTTCGGGGATAAGACAATATGATGCCAGTGAACGGAATAGAACCAGATAGCCAGCGCAGTAAAGCCCAGCACCAGTAACACAGCGGCGCTCCAGACAAAGCGTCCGCTCCGCGGAGTCAGTTCCTTTTCACAATCATGACAAGCACTGAGAAAACCTTGTTTGTCGTCTAACTGGTAGCCCTCTTCATG
Source organism: Photobacterium sp. (assembly GCF_057456235.1). NCBI lineage: Bacteria > Pseudomonadati > Pseudomonadota > Gammaproteobacteria > Vibrionales > Vibrionaceae > Photobacterium > Photobacterium sp. Next base: position 185,861 of record NZ_JBVCPH010000007.1, read on the forward strand.
CACCGTTTTATTGCGCACTGAAGCAATAAAACGCAGCTTTGGCAGAATTTCATGAGGCAGACGCTCTTCGCAACTATTGATTAACTGGTGAAGTCCTTTTCCTTCTGCATGATAATGTTGACGAAGCAAATGCTCGATACGCCGCGAGCGTGTCACTACCATTTCGATATTTGCCATAGGCTTTCCTTCCTGACTGATCTTTGTTTTACCTTAGCGCGAGTCGACTGCCATGCAAAGCATGCTGACACTGATTTACAACCGAATCGTTGCTGTCCTGATATTACAATTATACTTCAGTGTCCGATTTCCTTGCGCTGTTCGCCCGAAAATCCTGCCAGGATCACGAATTCATCGCCTGCTGATATCGTTCTCAGGTTGAGCAGATAATAATGCTGTTTTACAAAACGTTACCGAGCCTGCTAAGGAGATAACTGGTGCCAATATGGATTATTCTGGCTATCGTCACGCTACTCATTGTTTCTGTTTTTTACTATGTGAGATTTTATCGTCGCCATATTCTGGGTGAAAGCGCTCCGGAAAAAAAAATTAAAGTCGAGATTTTAGATAAGCAGAATGTCCCCGTTATCGGTGCGCAGCCAGGCGAAGATAACGAAGACTATTGGATTTATGTCCAGCCCGAACAAGGGGGCCCTAAGCGTGAATTCATGGTGGGTATTCACTACTATCACGCCTTAAATCCCGGCGATAAAGGGATTATGACCTACAAAGGCCGCACTTTTGTTCACTTCGCTTTGCAAAGAGACTAACCCGGCCTTGGCATCTCTGGTCTTTCTGGCTGGTTAAGGCACCAGCCAGGCAGTCTTACTGCTTTTTGCTAACAGCCAGCTGGCTATCAGGGCAAGCCCGCCACAGATCAAGGTCCAGAACGGGATCATAATAATGGGATGGGCAAAATAGAGGCTAAACTCTCTGACTGGCCATAAAAATACCGGATGCAATAAGTAAATCCCTAAGCTGTAGCGACTCATAAACGCCAGTTTTTGCCGCCAGAATTCACCCGGCTGTTCACCATAGCGCTGGCATACGGCAAATATCATCGCGGCGATAAGCACTGTGTTCAACGTTTTATACGAGAGCCAGCGACCGACCGTGTACTCCCCGTTCATCAGGCTGTTGCTCACCACCATGTAGTCTGTTAACAGCAATGCCGCAATACCCAGCGGTAGTAACCATGGCAGTGAAGGCCAGCGAAACCGAAAAAGGCAGTAGCCTAACAGCAGGTAACCGCTGTAAAGGATCAGTTCATGGCTCCAAAATCCATCCACCTTGAACAGAAATAAGGTTGTCAGGGCTAACCAGACGCCGGTGATGCCAACCACACTGCCACGGTCATACTTTCGCACCAGCCATTGGAAGAACGGCACAACAAAATAGAGCGGAATAAAATAGTAGAAAAAGCCCAGATGGTAGTAGGTTTCATGTACCGGTAAGGCTTGCAGGGTTTGCAACGCCACGGCAGGATCAAAGCCGGCCCGGGTCAGTCCGGATAATACCGAATAGAACACTGACCAGACTAAAAAGGGCAGCAGCACTTTGCCCAAACGGCGTTTCACATAGTATTTGGCCTCAAAATCACGGGCATCACTCAGCATCAGGGCACCGGTGATCATAATAAATATCGGTACTGCCCAGCGGCTGAAGCTGTTAAAGCTGATGGCCGTGATCCATTCATTATCGGTGATCACCCCGAGCTGATCACGGTACGGCCCCAGCACATGGATCACTACCACCGCCACCGCTGCCAGACATCGCAACAGATCAAAAAACCACACTTTCTCTCTCACGATCTACACCTCCTGCCGGGCCCTTGCCGAAAGACGCTACGATCTCACCTCTCGCCTCTGAATATAGCAGTCAGCCCGTCAGGATGATCCGGAGAATAGGGATAAGATAATATGCTGTCTGCGCTGCTGCTCTTCGGCCATGTCTTTACTGAGAGGGAATTATAGTGATGAATACCGGCTATATTTCGCAGCCCAGATCACGGCCTGCCGATAACTGGTTGCAACCAAATCTTCTTTAATACCTAAGTCATGGCAACACTCAGTGACTCGCGGCCAGTCGGCATGGTCATAGGCATCTAACAGGTCGAGCACCTGACCCAGTAGCCCCTGATGGTTCAGCAACGCCACTTCCACCTCCTGCTCCAGCGGCAATAATGCCACCAGCTGTTCCAGAGAGTTATCCAGCAACGCATCAAGCAATGAAAACATCCCGATGAGAAAGGCCTGATCGGCTTTTGCGTTAAGGCTGCTATTTCTTGCCAGTACCTCACACATCCGCGCCCGCTGCAATGACTGCGAATATAGCTCTTTGGGCTTATCCAGCGCGGCATGTGCCGTGGCAACCACACCGACAAACATCCGGATTTTATCTTCTCCCAGATACACCAATGCCTGTTTGAACGAACTGATCGGCTCAATAGTGCGGGTACTTGCCGCATTCACGTAACGCAGTAACAGATAAGACAGTGAGACATCGCTACCGATGATCTGTTCTACCCGTTGAAAGTCAACCGGCTCACGGCAGATCTCCTGCAAGAGACGTACTGTGGTCAGCTTTTTGGGTTCTACCTGACGATTCTTCAGCAGCTCCGGCTTACTGAAGTAATACCCCTGGAAAAAATGGAACCCTGCCCGGTAGGCGGTTTCAAAATCTTGATGGGTTTCCACTTTTTCGGCCAGAAACTTCAGCTTATGCTTCTGATACCGAGCCACGAACTGACAGGCTTGATCCACCCCCAGTGTTATTAAATCCAGTTTGATAATGTGCACATACGGGAAGAAACGCAGCCACTGTTCAGACAGTTCGAAATCATCAAGGGCAATCACATAGCCAGTGCTGTGTAAAAATTTAATGGCCTCAAACAATTCGTCATCAGGTACACAGGTTTCCAGTACTTCAATGATGACCCGATTTTTCGGCAGCATCAGAGGCAGTGACTTAATCAGGCTCTCATGGGGGAAGTTGATAAAGGTGCGCTGACCGGAAGTGGCGAGGTTATCTCCCACGGCCATATAATTTTCTACCAACAGCCGGCAGGTTGCTTTATTGGCTTCAATTAACGGAAACGCATTATTCTCTCCATCACGAAATAGCAGCTCGTAACCGACAGTGCGTTGCTGACGGTTAAAAATAGGCTGACGAGCGACATAAGAATACATGAGTGACTGTAATTATCCTTTTAATCCATAATATGATGATCGAGCAACTGTTCAGATCATATCAGAATAACGGTAAACAACGAACGATAGCGTCTGACGCTCCATCATTAAGCACGAGCAGAAGCGAGTAAAGCACCACAGCCAATAAACATGGAACCAAAGACACGATTTAAGGTATCCATGACACGAGATGAGCGAATATACCCCGTTAATCTCGATGCCAACGTGACATAACACAACATTACACAAGTATCGATAACAACGGTGGTAATACCCAGCACGGTTATTTGCACCATTTGTGGTTCAGCCGGATTAAGGAACTGAGGGAATAAAGCGACCAGAAACACAATTGTTTTAGGATTAGTAATATTCACCATCACAGCCTGACGAAACAGCGAGCCGGCAGAAACGGGTTGCGCTGAACGATTCACATCAAAGGTCGCTTTTTCACGCCACTTCTGCACGCCAAGCCAGATAAGATACACCACACCGACCCATTTGATCACCGTAAACGCCAGTGCCGACTGCGCGACAATCGCCCCCAGCCCGACCCCCACCAAAATAATATGGAAAGCCAAGCCAATCTGCAGACCTAAAATAGACGCCAGGGACTTACGAAAACCATAAACCATACCATTACTGATAGAATTAACGGTGCCCGAACCCGGGGCAAAACTGAAAACCACAGCCGTCGCCAGATAGGCCAACCAAACGTCAATATTCACAACAACACTCCATACTAATTACAGCCAATAACCCGATCAATGGCACCAAAAAACGATTTATAGCAATCAGGTTTTAATTATTCTACCTGATCCTAACTTAAGCTCTGATAAATATCGCGCTGTTTGAACAATCGGGATAAGCATCTGAACCAATCCCTCAGGTATTGCTTAATACCAGAGGGATTGGGTTATACTTTTTAATATCAATCGCCAGTATCAACATTATGGTTTGCCAAACTAAGGGATTACATGACAGCCCAACCACCCCATTACTTTGATTTTACTCAGGAGTTCCAGTTCACCGAGACCATGGCAGGCCCGGTCGCTAGCATGTGGCAACATCGGCAGGAAGGCATGTTTCAGGGGGTCGATGATCTCAATATCGGCTGGGTCAGCCTGACCGGTTATAATCATGACAAAGCGATTATCGTGGTCAACGGCCGTGTCGAGAGTTACTGGAAATACCAGGAGCTATTTTACGATTTAATCAAGCAAGGTTATGACGTATATGCCCTGGATCACCGCGGTCAGGGTATTTCTGATCGTCTGACACCAGATACCGAGTTGGGCCATGTTGAAGAATTTGATGACTATGTCAGCGATCTCAAAACCTTTTTCGATACCGTGGTCAAACCGAAAGGTTACCTGCAACACTTCATGCTGGGCCACTCTATGGGCGGCACAATTGCCACCCTGTTTCTGGCTCAGTATCCGACGCTGATCGATAGCGCCGTCCTGAGTGCACCAATGCACGGTATCCGAGTGTCAAACTGGATGAAGCCTATTGCCTCACCGCTCGCCAGAGTCGTCGAGCAATTGCGGCGCCAGCCAGATTACGCACCGGGGCAGGTACCTTATTATCCTAAACCCTTCATCGGCAACCCGCTTTGTCAGAGCCAGGTCCGCTATGAGTGGTTCCGCGACCTGTATGAGAACAAACCGGAGCTGAAAATCGGCGGCCCGAGTGCCCGTTGGGTCTGGCAAGGTCTGGCTGCGGCTAACCGCTGTATTAAGCAGGCCGCGCAAATCACCACGCCCATTTTACTTCTCCAGGGTAGTGCCGATCATATTGTTGATAACCTGGCCCACCTGCGCTTTTATCGGGCCATGCTTCAGGCCGACCGTCCTTGCCAGCTGAAAATCATTGAAGGCGCCCGCCATGAACTGCTGTTTGAGCAAGACCAATACCGTAATCCGGTACTGGCAGCGACCCTCTTGCACCTGAACCAGAATACCCTTAAAAGGACAGCAGAGCCGGACAAAAAGGCGGAAGTGTAAAAACATAATAATAGCCTCTTTTTTCTGACGAGAAGTAGTTTAAAATTCATCATACTAATTAGGTACAGGCCAGACGACCTGCACCGTCCCCCGTTCCTATTATCGAGAGTTTCCATGTACAAAATTGTTGCTTCAGATCTAGACGGTACGCTGTTAACCCCGGACCATAAAATCACCCCATTCACCAAAGATGTGCTAAACCGCTTACACCAGCAAGGCAAAGACTTTGTTTTTGCCACCGGTCGTCATCACATCGATGTCGCGAACATGCGTGAGCAACTGGGGATCCCTGCCTATATGATCACCTCAAACGGTGCCCGGGTACACAACAGTCAGGGGGAGGTGGTATTCCAACAGGATGTTCCGGCAGAGGTTGTTAAAACACTCATTGAGATGACCAAAGACGATAATGAAATGAAAATCCATATTTATCGTAATGATGACTGGCTGCTCAGCGAAGAAGACGACAGTTTAAAAGATTTTCATGACAACTTTAGCTACCAGCTTTTTGACGTCAACAACCCGCCACTGGAAGGGGTTGCCAAGGTCTTCTTTATTCGCCATGACGCAGATCACGATAAACTGGTGACATGGGAAAACCGATTCAACGAGCAACTGGCTGGGCGGGCCAACATTGCGTTCTCAACCCCGTGGTGCTTGGAAGTAATGGATGCCGGCGTCTCCAAAGGCCATGCGCTGAAAGCGGTTGCCGAGGAAAAAGGCCATGCGCTGAATGATTGTATTGCTTTCGGTGACGGTATGAATGATGTCGAACTGTTAACCATGGCCGGTAAAGGGCTGGTGATGGGCACCTCCCACGAGAAAGTGAAAAAAGCCCTGCCAAATCATGAAGTCATCGGCTCTAGTAGTGATGAAGCGGTCGCCCATTACCTCGCTAACAACTTATTGTAATACGCCACCCTGCCCCAAAAAGCTGCTAAGTGCAGCTTTTTTGTGGTTAACGAACCGTTGATCGTGAAGAGGTATTTGAATGACACACCCATGGATTCGGCTAGCCTTACCCTTTGCTGCAATTGCCGTCTTAACGGGCTGCTCAACAGCCTCATCACCGGTGCCTTCAGACGCAATTGCTTCAAGCGCCCTCGAAACCACCCCCACATTGACAGACAAAACAGCTGATGGCACAACCATTCAGGCCTTTATGATGCGCGGTATGGTCATCCTCGGCCATGAAAGCAACAGCATCCAACCGTGTGGCAGCAGCCAGCAATACTGGCTCACTACGCCGATTTCCGATCGTGAAGCACTGGCCCAGAGCACCCCGCGAGGGTATCAGGCCATGTATGCCGAAGTGATCGGTTACTTAGAGCCCGCACCGACCCAAGGGTTCGCGGCCGACTATGACGGTCGTTTTAACACCAAACAGATCAACCTGATTTCAGCCGAAATGAGCGACGGGTGCAAGCAAGCCCCGCACACCACCCGCGCTTTTGGCAATGAGCCTGGCTGGGCCGCTGAAATTAAAGACAGTCAGGTTACCCTGCTGCAAATAGGACAGGATCGCCAGAGTCAAGCCATCACCAGCCAATCGGCCGTTGCCGGCAAACAGCAATACCATGGCAAAGGCTTCGATCTCACCTTAACCCAAGCACAATGTAACGACACCATGAGCGATACCCTGTTCGGTTGGCGGTCAGTGCTGCAATGGCAAGGCAAGCGGTATCAGGGCTGTGCGACCTTAGGCGCAACGGATGTCACCCAGCACTGGGCCGGCCAATACCGTAGCAAATCGCAGGGCACCTCAGGGCTGACCACCATTGTCACCCTTAACCCGGATCACTCCGCCATCACAACCTATGATTATCAGAATGAGGATCCCAGTATTGTGGAAACCGGCTTCTGGCAACAGGCGGGAGAAAATACCGTACAGGTGATGATGACCGAACATCAGGGGCGACGCCTCAACAGTGAGCGCCTGTTTACCCTCACCGGCAGGCATCTCAGTGTGTATGAAGAAAGGATCAACGGCCAGACCTACAGCTTAGGCCGTGAGGGGTTACAGTTAGACAAGCAATAATCACCGGCAGCCGCAATCCGCTCGCTTGCTCTTCTCACCGGGGATATGCCAGACTTCCCCCGGTGATATACTCCAACTTTTCCAGAGAAACCATATTATGTCTTGCCCGCGCTGTGGCTTTCACCATAACTGCATCTGTCATGTTGAGCCGCAACTGAGCTGCAGAGCTCACTTTATCCTGCTCACCCACCCCAAAGAATGCCATAAAGAGACCAATACCGGCGTTCTGTTAGAGCGCACTCTGCCGCATTGCCAACGTTACCGCTGGGATCGGGTCAATCCGCCGCAAGCATTATTGCAACAGCTCAGCGACAGTCAGTTTCAGCCCTGGCTGTTATTTCCCAGCGATGAACAGCACCCGGCCAGTCCTTTTCAACCCGCACCCGGCACAATCCCGCTGTTTGTGCTCCTCGATGCCACCTGGCAGGAAGCACGGAAAATGGTGCGCAAAAGCCCCTGGCTGGCAGCGCTGCCACGACTGGCCTTAACCCCGCAACAGACATCGGCCTACCAGCTAAGACGCAACCAGCAAGCCGGCAACCTGTGTACCTGTGAAGCCGGCATTGCGCTACTGGAACTTCTGGCGGAACCGCAACAAGCCGCACAGCTTCATCGCTATTTCACTGCATTTAACAACGTATTCCATGCCGATAAAAGCGGCCATACCAAGCAATAATCATTAATGCGACAACCAATGACGGCCAAATATGAATAAGGTTGCTTCTGCCTGTTTATCCACTACACTTTAACCGACCAATCAGTCGGTTTCATACCGTGTGTCCGGCATAACATGGAAAGCAGAGAGGGAACAGTGATGACAATGGCAGAACCGGTAGTCAGCAATTTAGATAATGCAGCCATGCAAAAGACATTAAAAGAGCAACGCAGCCGCTTTCAGGCCCAGCCGATGCCGGATCACGCGCTGCGGATCAGCCAGCTGAAAGCACTCAAACACGCCTTGCTCCAGCATAAAACCGCATTATGTGAAGCGCTCAATCAGGACTATGGCCAGCGCAGCCAGCAAGACAGCGTAATGGCCGATATCCTGCCTTGCGTGATGAATATCAATTATACCATCAGGCACCTGAAGAAATGGATGAAGCCGTCTAAGCGTCATGCCGGCTTATTGCTGGCCCCGGGAAAAGTCGAAGTGGTTTACCAGCCTCTCGGCGTCATCGGTATTGTGGTACCGTGGAACTTCCCGGTGATGCTGAGCATTGGCCCGTTAATTACCGCCCTGGCTGCCGGTAACCGCGCGATGATCAAACTCAGTGAATTCACCCCCCACACCAATAAAGTGTTGCGCGAATTACTGACTGAGATCTTCCAGCCCCAGCAAGTGGCCGTCTTTGAAGGTGAGGCCGATGTTGCCGCCGCCTTTAGCGCATTGCCGTTTGATCACCTGATTTTCACCGGCTCTACCGCCGTCGGCCGCCATGTCATGCACGCCGCCGCCGATAATCTCACCCCTGTCACCCTTGAGCTGGGCGGCAAATCACCGGCCTTTATTGCCCCGGATATGCCGGTTGATATTGCGGTCGAGCGGATGATTTATGGCAAAAGCCTCAATGCCGGCCAGATCTGCGTGGCACCGGATTATGTCTTGGTGCCGGAAGATAAAGTCGATAACTTTGTCGCGGAATACAAAAAACAGTTCAATAAGATGTATCCGAAGGGTGTTGCCAATCAAGACTTTGCTTCAATCATCAATGAGCGCCAGTACCAGCGCCTGAGCAGCTGGCTCGAAGAGGCAGAACACAAAGGGGCCACGGTGATCCCTTGCCATGAGCACAACCGCGATGATCTGCAACACCGGATGATCACCCACCTGGTGCTTGATACCAACGATGAAATGACGCTAATGCAGGAAGAGATTTTTGGCCCGTTACTGCCCGTTATCCCTTACCGTGAGGTAAATGATGCACTGGAATACATCCAGCAACGCCCCCGCCCGCTGGCCCTGTATCTGATGAGCTTCGATGCTGAGCTGCAGCAACGGGTTAAAACCACCAGCCATGCCGGTGGTATGTGCATCAATGAAACGGTATTCCATGTCGCGGCCGATGATGCTCCATTTGGCGGTGTCGGACCGTCAGGGATGGGGCACTACCATGGTAAAGAAGGCTTCCTGACTTTTTCTAAGGCCAAGACGGTACTCAGCCGGGGGAAAATCAATACCGCCAAGCTGGTTACGCCCCCTTACGGTGGCTGGCTGCAAAAACTGATGCTGGCTTTCTTTTTACGTTAAGCTTTGTCTTTACCCTAAAACTGTACCGCACCAGTCTGGCTCTGCCAGACTGGTTCCCTGTGTTAACAAACCAAACCGAAGCATCCCAATATGGCCACTGAAAAGAAACAGCAACTGTTAGACACCGCACTCCGCCTTTTTGTCGAGCAAGGTATTCAGGCTACCGCCACCGCCAAAATCGCCAAGCAGGCCAATGTCGCCACAGGCACCTTGTTTCACCACTTTGCCAATAAACAAGAACTGGTTATGACGCTATACCATGAAATCAAATCGGATCTCGGCCAGGCGATTGACCAGCCCGAGGCTCATGATGATTTGCATGCGCTCGTCCACCATTACTGGCAACATGCCCTGCAATGGGCCGTCGATAACCCGCAGAAATTGCAGTTTTTACAGCAAATTGCCAACAATCCGCAATTTGGCATCAGCCAGCAGCAAGAAGTGATGAGCGCTTCCATGGCCTTTCTGATTGATGTGATTAAACAGGGGCAACAGCAGGGGGAGCTGGCGAGCCTGCCACTCGATCTGGTACTCAACTATTGCCACTATCACTACCTGGCAACCGCAACCCTGTTTGTTGAACAACCGGAACTGGCGCGCCAGCAAGCCTATCAGGACGGGGCGTTTCAGATGTTCTGGCAAGGGTTGGCAGCCATCCGGGAGCTGGCATAAAAAACGGGAGCCATGCTCCCGTTTCTATTCAGCCCGCTAATTACATAATTACGCATGCTGACCGGCGACATAGCCGGAACTCCACGCCCACTGGAAGTTATAGCCGCCCAGCCAACCGCTGACGTCCATCACCTCGCCCGCAAAGAACAGACCCGGCACTTTCTTCGCTTCCATGGTTTTTGATGACAGCTCATCGGTATCGACGCCGCCCAGGGTCACTTCTGCCGTGCGGTAGCCTTCCGTGCCGTTTGGCGCGATAGCCCACTGATGGAAATATGCCGCCAGCGCGGTGATCTCTTTCTCGTTATACTGCTTCAACGGCTTGTCTGACAGATCCCCACGCTCAATCAGGGCCTCAATCAGGCGTTTTGGCAATAGCCGCGAGAGCGCGTTTTTCAGGCTCTGGTTCGGGTGTGTCTCGCGCATAACGTTGAGGGTTTCCGCCAGATCGAGATCCGGCAGTAAATCAATGGTCACCTTCTGCCCCGGCGTCCAGTAAGACGAGATCTGCAGAATCACCGGACCGGACAAGCCGCGGTGAGTAAAAAGCAGGTTTTCCTTAAAATGAGTGCCGTCTTCGGCGTCAACCGCCACCGGGATCGCTATGCCCGATAATTCAGCAAACGCCTCTTTTTCTTCTTTATGCAAAGTAAAGGGCACCAGTCCGGCCGTGGTCGGCACCATTTTCAGGCCAAACTGCTCAGCAACCTGATAGCCAAACGGGGTTGCACCCAGCTTGGGCATCGACAGCCCACCAGTGGCAATCACCAACGACTCACATTCGACGGTATTGGCGTTGAGCTTGAGGCTAAAGCCAGTTTCCGTCTTGCTGATACTGTGTACTTCACAGCGATAGCGCTGCTCTACCGTTGGCAGATCACACTCTGCCAGCAGCATGCTGACGATTTCTTTGGCAGAATCTTCGCAAAATAGCTGGCCGTGATCGCGCTCTTCATAGCCAATGTCATGCTTGGCAATCATCGCAATAAAGTCCCACTGGGTGTATTGCGACAGTGCCGATTTCACAAAGTGCGGGTTGCGGCAGACGAAATTATTCGCCGCCACATCATAGTTGGTAAAGTTACAGCGGCCACCGCCGGAGATCAGAATTTTCCGTCCCGGTTTTTTACCGTGATCGACCACCAGCACAGAGCGGCCACGTTTACCCGCTTCCGCCGCGCACATCAGCCCTGCCGCGCCTGCACCAATAATCACTACATCAAACTTGTCTGCCATCTCTGTACCTAAACCCTGAATCACCTTGCAATGAAAAAGGGATGCCCATACCTATCGGTCAGCATCCCTCTCAATAATTGCACTTATTTTAACCGCCTCGCCCGTGAATACCAAACGTAATTCTATCCCCGGAGGAAGTTACAGCTTGGGATGGCGTGGGCATCGGTAATTAAGAATACGGCGATGACTCCAGCTCGGAAAACGCATTCCCCATTGCTGCCATTGACGGCTCTGCCATATGCAGCGTCGTGGTCGGGAAGGCGAAATCAGCGCCATGACGATGTACCACGTCGACAATTTTAAGCATCACATCTTGCTGAACCTCTTTGTAAGTGATCCAGTCAATGGTGTGGGTAAAGGTATAAACCAGAATATCGAGCGATGACGGACCGTAATTATCAAAGCTGACAATCAGGGTCTGGCCAGTATCAATCTCCGGATGCTGGCGCAGCATGACTTTAATGTCGTTCACCACATCGCCGACTACCGCGGCATCGCGAAAGCGCAGGCCGATTTTCTGTTTTATCCGGCGATTGAACATCCGGGAGGGATTCTCAACCACAATAGAGCTGAACACCGAGTTCGGTACATAGAGCGGACGTTTATCAAAGGTACGGATCACGGTCACCCGGAAACCAATCCGTTCAACCGTTCCTTCAATCTCGCGATCCGGACTGCGGATCCAGTCACCCACTTTAAACGGGCGGTCTAGATAGATCATCATGCCGCCGAAGAAGTTAGCCAGTAAGTCCTTGGCAGCCATACCGACAACCAAGCCGCCGACACCACCAAAAGTGAGTACCCCGGACAGACTGAGGCCAAGATTCTGCATCATCACCAGGGCAGCGATCACCACCACTATCAGGCGCAATATTTTAGAAACCGCATGGATGGTGGTAGCGTCTTTCGCGGTGACCAACATGCCGGCTTCGACATTGCTGATCAGGCGGAGCAGCACCCAGGAAAACGTCCAGAGCAGTAACAACTGGCGGACCACAGCCAGAAAGGTCGTCGGATATTGACTGGTATTATCAATAATGATCCCGACAGAGAGCACGGCAGGCCACAGCCAGATCAACCAGCTGACCGGACGACGTACCGCTGCCACCAGTGCATCGTCCCATATTATCCGTGTTTTTTCCGCCATATGAGACAGGCGTCGGGTGATCAGTAACCAGGATCCCCATAAAATAACGCTTAACACCAGTAGCAGGCCAACATTAGACATCCAGTCGTGGCTGCCCCCTTGCTCCAGGGATAACCACCATTGCATCAATTTACTCATAAAAAACCGTTCGTTATTAGGGCCTGTCTATCTTTCAACATGATTGCTGCAATGTTGAAAGATAGACAGGCCCTTGTATCTGCGATACCTAGGATGAGCATTACGCTAAGCCGAGCGGCTCCCATAAGCAATCTGTAATTGTTCGTGATCGAACCAGGTTACAATTTTCTCCAGTTACATCCCTAGATAAGCCACCACAAAAATAGACACAAAAAAGACCATCAGAAAAGTACTGGCCAACACAAACAACTTACGTACTTTGACGCATTTGGCTATAAAGACAGGATCATGATGCTTTTGATATTGCTGACTACGAATATAGTGAAACAGGCGGATCTGTTTACTGACGTTCCCCTGAGAGGTGAAAAACCCCCGGCCGTCAACTTGCTGATAAAGTAGCGGATCGCATTCTCGCATCACCGCCAGCAGCGTCTTTAAGGTGCTGATATATCTGGAGACATTAATAACAGCAACTAAAAACAGTGCAAATAAAAAGGCATCACCACTAATCATAACAAACCCCCAAACAACTTCCGTCACAAGCTGGGGAGCGGAGAGGGCGCAAGGCTACGCCCTCAGAGCTGTTAGCCAGCCTGTGTATCCATCACAGATGTCGACTCAGCGTTGGCCATGGCTGCCAAATCTTTATCAATAAAGAACAGCGCTTTACCATCTTCACCCACCAGCTCAATCTTATCCAGAATCCCTTTGAACAATTTTTCTTCTTCATGTTGCTCTGAGACATACCACTGTAAGAAATTAAATGTGGAGTAGTCCTGGGTCGTAAATGCAACATGAGCCAGTTTATTAATTTTTTCCGTGATCAGCTGTTCGTGCTCATAGGTTTCACGAAAAACAGCACCCAACGAAGCAAACTCATGCTTTGGTGCCTCAATCGCACCAAGCAGCGGCATTGAACCGGTTTCACTCACATACGTGAACAAACGTTGCATGTGCGCCATTTCTTCAACAGCATGGGCACGAAGAAATTCTGCAGCACCTTCAAAGCCCTTATCTTCACACCATGCACTCATCTGCAAGTAAAGGTTTGAAGAGAAGAATTCCAGATTGATTTGCTCGTTCAGTTTCTCAACCATTGTTTGAGCTAACATTGCACTACTCCTATCTATTTCAGTGTAATAAACACATGGCTACTGTGCATAACTAAGTTTGCCATTCGCGCAAACAAAATAATCGCTTAACGTTCCCTAGTATCACATAACATACGCGCCAGATTAAAAAAAAGCTTAAATTTTAGAGTGATTTATTATCAGCATCACTTGGACCTCCTGCCATTAAGGATGCGATCCAGCCGATATTTTTCCCCTATACTCAATGCTAGCATGAGAAAAAACCATGATAAGGAATGCAAGGTATGGCTTATAAACACATTTTAGTCGCAATCGATCTCTCTGAAGACAGTTTCGTTCTGGTCGATAAAGCGGCCCAGCTCGCCAAATCTCTCGACGCAAAACTCTCCCTTATTCATATTGATGTCAATTATGCCGAACTCTATACCGGCCTGATTGATATCAACCTGGCTGATGCCCAGCACCGCATGGCTGACGATGCCCAAAAGCAGCTGCACCTGCTGGCCGATAAGGCTAACTACCCGGTTTCCCATACTCTGGTTGGCAGCGGTGATCTGAGTGACGAAATTTGTCTGGCCATCAATGATCTGGATGTAGAGCTGGTGGTCTGTGGCCACCACCAGGACTTTTGGAGCAAGATCCTCTCTTCCACCAAACAGCTGATGAACCATACCCCGGTCGATCTGCTGATCGTCCCTCTCAAATAAAAGGTATACCCGGCGAGCAGGATTCAAGCTGTTCGCCTCCTCTCTTTCCGAGGGATCTCCCCTTTGATTTTTTGATATTTCAACGAGGTAAATTCGGTTAAACTAGCGCCACCTTGAGAAATATAAAATTATCGGTCAAATGGGATATTTATCTGCTGTCACCCTGTTATGGGCTTTTTCCTTCAGCCTGATTGGCGTCTATCTGGCGGGACAGGTTGATGCCTGGTTTTCGGTTCTTACCCGAGTTGCACTGGCGGGACTGGTTTTTCTTCCCTTTCTGCGCAAGCAACATCTGCATGCAAAGCTGGCGCTGAAACTCATGGCCGTCGGGGCTTTTCAGCTCGGACTCATGTACTGCTTCTACTATCAGTCATTCCTCTATTTAAGCGTACCTGAAGTGCTGTTGTTTACCATCTTCACGCCCATTTATGTCACCCTTCTTTATGATTTTCTGCATAAGCAATTTTCTGCCTGGTATCTGTTGACCGCCGTGATTGCCGTTGTCGGTGCTGCGGTGATCAAGTTTTCCGGGATCAATGAGAACTTCATTATCGGCTTCCTGATAGTACAAGGTGCCAACCTCTGCTTTGCCATCGGCCAGGTCGGTTACAAGCACATCATGGAGCAGGAACAGGCCGATTTACCGCAGCATACGGTCTTTGGCCTGTTTTACTTAGGGGCTATTTGTGTCGCACTGCCGATGTTCCTGTTATTTGGCAATATCGACAAGCTGCCAACGACATCTACCCAGTGGGGCATTTTGATTTACCTGGGTACGGTCGCTTCCGGTCTGGGCTATTTTATCTGGAACAAAGGGGCGACAATGGTCAATGCCGGCGCACTGGCAATCATGAACAATGCCTTGGTGCCGGCAGGCTTAATCGTGAACATTGTGATTTGGAACCGTGATGTCGACTACCCGCGCCTGATCATCGGCGGTGTGATCATCATGGCATCGCTGTGGCTCAATGAAACCTGGGTAAAGCGAAAAGTCGAAATGGAAAGAACGGGATAAGAGCGGTTCTGTGGCCCTTGTGGACACCCCCTCCCTCCTATATAACAACAAAGCGAGAAGCATCTGCCTCTCGCTTTTGATTTTCCTAGGGCCTAGAACCTGCTCTTCCTAGGGCCTTTTCATCAAATAAATGCAAACGCGTCAGCAAACATACGCTCGCGATCAGCGCCTTTTTCTGCAGTGAACAGCTCGCGCGCTGCCCCTGCCATTTCAAACCGGCCGCACAGATAGATATCGTAAGCCGACAAGCTGATAAAGTCATTGCTCACCGCTTCCAGTACATTACCCACTTTACCTTGCCAATTTTCTGGTGCTGATTCGACAACGGGCACATAGGTCAAGTTGCTATGCTGGGCCGCTAGCGCTTGTAGTTCATCATCAGCATAAAGCTGGCACGCATCACGCCCCCCCCAGTAGATGAAAATCGGTTGCTTGATTTTCCGGCTCAGGCAATTATCAAGAATACTGCGAACATATGAAAAACCGGTACCACCGGCAATCAACAGCAAAGGCTTGTCGCTATCTTCACGCACCCATGCGTCACCGTACGGCGCTTCAATCTCGACAGGCTCACCAGACCCCAGTGCAGCCTTCATCGCCTCAACCACTTCGATGGCATAAGGGTTATGTTCAGCGGCACCAATATGCAGCTCCAGCTCATTTTCACGGCAAGGGCTGCTGGCAATCGAAAACGGGCGCTTATCTTTCTCACCCATGACTGCCAACAAGTATTGACCGGCCTTAAATTCAACGGGGTATTCAGGCTGTAATAAAATCTTAAATGTATTACAGGCTAATGACTCGACTGACTTTACTTCACATTTGATGGACATTCTTTTCCTCTAGTCTAGCTCTACTACCAAGTCACTCTTCACTACGGCCTGACAGGCAAAGATCCAACCTTCGGCTTGCTCGTTCTCAGTAAGCATAGGCTCTAGCTGGTAACTTATCTCGCCCATTTTTTTACGGCACATGCACATGGCACAAGCACCGACCTGACAGCGGTTAGGAAAAGCAATGCCTGCGTTGAGCGCAGCTTCCAATACGGTTTCCTGCTCGCTGGCAGTGAATACAATATCGTGCGGCAACAGGTGTATCTGATGCTTCGCGGTAGTTTCTGACATGGTTAATTAATCTAAAAAATTTACCCTAAAATACCCAGTTCATCCCAGATAGCGTCGATCTTGGCAACAATTTCGGGGTCTTTGGTGATCGGGGTTCCCCACTCACGATCGGTTTCCCCCTGCCATTTGTTAGTTGCATCGAGCCCCATTTTGGAGCTAAAGCCCACCGCAGATGAATCAATCGGTGTGCTACCGATCAGCAAAGTATCGCGGCTTGGATCCATTCGGGTGGTGATCGCCCAGATCACATCATTCCAGTCACGTACATTGACATCATCGTCACATACAATGACAAACTTGCCGTCCGTAAACTGACTAAGGAACGACCAGGTTCCCTCCATCACCCGAAGAGCATGGCCTGCAGCATCTTTTCTGATACTCACAATGGCCATGCTATTGGCGTCCGCTTCTGGTGGTAAATAGAAGTCGACAATCTCTGGAAATTGCTTAAGTAAGGTGCGGGTGCCCTCTTCAATATCGAAAGATGGTTTTGTCTGAGCGTTGACACATGGCGTGTTAACCGTTTCAGCTTCCCACTTAATGGTGACATCCAGTCCCATCTTAGAGCCAAGGCCTGCGACAGGAGACGCAAAGTCGAGCGAATCGATCGGTGTGTTCTCTATCATCACAGTATCACGAACCGGATCCATTCTGGTTGTCAGCGCCTGAATAACACTGTTCCAGTCACGTGCGTTGACATCATCGTCGCACACAACCACAAACTTGGTATACATGAACTGACGTAAGAATGACCACACGCCCATCATCACACGCTTGGCATGACCTGGGTATTGCTTCTTCATCGTCACCACGGCCATGCGGTACGAACAACCTTCCGGCGGCAAGTAGAAATCTTCGATTTCTGGGAACTGCTTCTGCAAAATCGGCACAAACACTTCGTTCAGGGCAACACCTAATACTGCAGGCTCATCGGGCGGACGGCCTGTATAGGTGCTGTGATAAATCGGGTCTTTACGCATCGTCACATGGGTAATGGTAAACACATGGTGACGCTCAACTTCGTTGTAGTAGCCGGTATGATCGCCATAAGGGCCTTCATCGGCAAACTCGTTCGGATTAATGTAGCCTTCGAGCACAATTTCGGCGCTGGCGGGTACTTCCAGCTCATTACTAAGGCTCTTCACCACTTCCGTCTTACTGCCACGCAGCAAACCGGCAAACGCATATTCCGATAACGTATCAGGCACTGGGGTTACCGCACCCAGAATGGTGGCCGGATCGGCACCAAAGGCCACCGTGACAGGGAACGGTTCGCCCGGATGGGTTTCCATCCAGTCTCGTAAGTCTAACGCACCGCCACGATGGGCCAACCAGCGCATGATGATCTTGTTCTTGGCTATTTTCTGCTGACGGTAGATACCGAGGTTCTGGCGTTTTTTATTCGGCCCCTTGGTGATGGTCAGGCCCCAGGTCAACAATGGAGCAACATCGCCCGGCCAACAACTCATGACAGGGATTTTATCGAGATCAACCTCGTCGCCTTCCCATACCACTTGCTGACAAGGAGCTTTACGTAAACGCTTGACCGGCATATTCAGCACTTGCTTGAACACGGGCAGCTTGTCAATCGCATCGCGAAAACCGCGCGGTGGCTCGGGTTCTTTCAGGTACGCCAGCAATTCGCCGACTTCACGCAGTTCTTTGACCTCTTTCCGGCCCATCCCCATGGCAACACGCTCCGGGGTACCAAACAGGTTAGCCAGTACCGGCATGTCATAACCGACAGGGTTTTCAAATAACAATGCCGGGCCACCCGCACGCAAGGTACGGTCGCAAATGTCGGTCATTTCCTGATTTGGATCGATCGGCTGCTGAATACGCTTTAATTGACCCTCTTGTTCGAGGTAATCAATAAAATCTCGCAGATCCTTGAATTTCATAGGTTCTACCCGTTGCCAATAATAAAGCAGCAAGACTCAAAGGGTTGCTGCTATCTGCTCTCAAGTTCGCGACATTATAACGATTTGTTAACCTGAACACACTGCAAAAACCAAGCAATCACCGGCAACAGAAGGATAAGTTGTCTTCACCACTGAAGTGCGCAGCTACGGCAACTCCGTCAGCGCCAGCTGCAGGTTTTTCTGCAACACCTGATTGCGGCTCGATGCTGCAATTTGCTTTAACCAGCTGGCATAACCTTGCTGAGCAAGTTGCGTCGCGACCACATGGCCGTCATCGACTTCGTTAAGTTTATCCACCAGAAACTCACGGGTCTGCGGTGACATCGGTTTCTGCACCGCCAGTGCACGGTATGCCTGTTGCTTGAGGGAAGGGTTTATTGTCGCAGCCATCAACTGCTCAACAGCCTGTGACGATGGCGCCAGATCAGCCAAACGATTCAGTTCAGCCAGACTATATTGATCGGTACGGCGGCGCCACAGCAGGTGATACAAGGACTGATCACCGGATAATGCCGCCAGGCTGGCAATAATGGCATTATCTGGCAGCCACATAAGATGCGAGTCGGAAGAGAATTGCGCCACCAGCTTTGCGATCGCACCGGATGATAAATTGGGTAACTGTTCGAGGAAAATATTACGCCGTTGTTTCTGAGTATGGCTCCCCCCCGTCAGCCATTTGGACAGGATCAAGGAACCGGCTTCGGCCTGCTCCACCATCTCTTGGGCCTGCAGAATTTGCTGCCAGTGCAACACTAAAGCGCGTGACTGGGCGCCATAGTGAAAGGCTGATTTCGTGACCAGGTAGCCATCTCCCTGCTCAACCACGGTAAAAGCAGGTTTACGCTCGGCCTGAGTTTGCAGCCAGTTTGCTTTCATTTGATCGAGCCGGCCAAACTCAGCCGCATGTTGTACCAGTTGTGCCCGCACCGCTTCCTGCTGTAACGGTGCCAACTGAGACAAGTTAAACTCTAAGGCACGAAAATCACCGTTGTTGTATAAGCGGGTTAATGCCGCGACCCGACTCACCACTTGTGATGATACTGCAGCCTGTTGGACCTCTTGCTCTGTTACTTCAATTGCCAGTGCAGAGTGAACGCCTCCGGCAAATAGCAAGAGTGCCATGCACATTCCTTGTCGCATGCCGTCTCCTTACGGTAAGTAAATCCATTCTGTTTTTTATCGTCGAGGTGTTGCCGTCGTCGAGTGTGATCGCGCACTGCCTACTCGCCTTCCTGGTCAAGTATCGCCGTGATGGCATGTTAACGATTCACCGCTAAAAAACATTAATCGAATGCTGTTTTTAGTATGCCGTAATTGTAACCCATAAAAAACGCCACACTAGGTGGCGTTTATTATTTTGTGACTTAAGCAGTCTTGATTAAGACTTCTGACGGCGCATCGCGTCAAAGAATTCATTATTCGTCTTAGTCATCGATAGCTTGTCGATCAAAAACTCCATGCTATCGGTTTCATTCATTGGGTGAACGATCTTACGCAGAATCCACATTTTCTGCAGCTCATCCGCTTTCGCCAATAGCTCTTCACGACGGGTACCAGAGCGGTTGAAGTCAATCGCAGGGAAAACACGTTTCTCAGCAATCTTACGGGACAGGATCAGTTCCATGTTACCTGTACCTTTAAATTCTTCGTAGATAACTTCATCCATCTTAGAACCCGTATCAACCAGCGCTGTTGCGATGATGGTTAAACTACCACCTTCTTCAACGTTACGTGCTGCACCGAAGAAGCGCTTAGGACGGTGGAGTGCGTTGGCATCAACACCACCGGTCAGCACCTTGCCCGATGAAGGAACAACGGTATTGTATGCACGCGCCAGACGGGTGATGGAATCAAGCAGGATAACCACGTCTTTTTTGTGTTCAACCAGACGCTTCGCTTTCTCGATAACCATTTCTGCCACTTGAACGTGGCGCGATGCTGGCTCATCAAACGTTGATGCAATCACTTCACCTTTCACCAGGCGTTGCATCTCGGTCACTTCTTCCGGACGTTCATCGATAAGCAATACCATCAACTCACACTCAGGGTGGTTGTGGGCAATACTTTGCGCGATATTCTGCAGCAACATGGTCTTACCCGCTTTAGGCGGAGCAACAATCAGGCCACGCTGACCTTTACCAATCGGTGATGCTAAATCAAGAACACGAGCGGTGATGTCTTCTGTCGAACCATTACCACGCTCCATGCGCATACGATCGTTCGCGTGCAGCGGCGTCAGGTTTTCAAACAAAATCTTGTTACGGGCGTTATCCGGTTTATCGTAGTTAACTTCGTTTACTTTTAATAACGCGAAATAACGTTCACCGTCTTTGGGAGGACGAATCTTTCCGGAGACAGTGTCACCAGTACGAAGATTGAAACGGCGGATTTGGCTAGGAGAAACGTAGATGTCGTCGGGGCCGGCAAGGTATGAACTGTCTGAGGAGCGGAGGAAGCCGAAGCCATCTTGGAGAATCTCTAGAACACCATCGCCAAAAATGTCCTCACCACCTTTTGCGTGCTGTTTGAGAATGGAAAATATGATGTCCTGCTTTCTCAAACGCGCCAGATTTTCTAATCCTAAGCTTTCGCCAAGCGCAACCAATTTTGGAATAGGTTGGTTCTTCAGTTCTGTAAGATTCATAGTGGTGGGTTTCTTGTCTGTCAAAATGGGGGTTCTATATTAGTTTGGATAGAATTGACCAATGGGCTGGTCAAGAAATGAACGATACAACAGTATACGAGCAACACGTTATCACTAAACATTCCTTCCGTCTAGCATAGTCGGAAGACAAACTGTGCACAACTGAGAAATTGCACACAGTTCGCGTATGATAGCTTATAGGTTCGCGTCCAGGAACTCTTTAAGCTGGGTCTTAGACAGCGCACCAACCTTCGTTGCCGCTACTCCGCCATCTTTAAACAATAACAATGTCGGAATACCACGGATACCAAACTTAGGCGGGGTTGCTGAATTCTGATCGATATTCAATTTACCGATAGTCAGTTTACCCTGATACTCGTTTGCGATCTCGTCAAGAATTGGGGCAATCATTTTACAAGGACCACACCATTCAGCCCAAAAATCGACTAGTACCGGACCCGCAGCATTAACTACATCACTGTCAAAACTTGCGTCCGTAAGCTGGACAATCTTGTCGCTCATCTTCCACTCCAATGGTTGATTTTTTTAGCTGATTTTATTTTAACCAGCAAATCGATGCCCTATTTGAATGGAATCCGTTTCGTATTGCAACCCTAAGCTGATATTCTATGCGAATGAAGACGACTCACATCACAGAGCAGAAATTTGCCGACCTAGGTTTACACCCTACGGTTTTAGCAGGACTGGAAGCTAAAGGGTATCATTATTGTACCCCTATCCAGGCCTTGGCATTGCCGGTAGTGCTCGCCGGCCAAGACATTGCAGGTCAAGCGCAAACAGGGACAGGTAAAACCCTGGCATTCCTGACTGCGACTTTTAACCATTTGATCCTTAACCCTGCATCAGAAGATCACAAAGCTAACCACCCGCGGGCAATTATCCTTGCCCCTACGCGTGAATTGGCGATCCAGATTTTCAATGATGCTCAACCGTTACTCGAAAGCACTGGCCTCAAAGCAGGTCTTGCCTACGGTGGCGAAGCCTACGAGAAGCAGCAAAAAACCCTGGAAGCGGGTGTCGATATCTTGATCGGTACTTGCGGCCGTGTTATCGATTTCTATAAGCAACGTGTTATTGATCTGGCGTCAATCCAGGCTGTGGTTCTTGATGAAGCGGATCGCATGTTCGATTTGGGCTTTATTAAAGATATCCGTTTCTTATTCCGCCGCATGCCTGCGCCTAAAGCACGCTTAAACATGTTGTTCTCTGCAACATTGTCTTACCGTGTGAAAGAGCTGGCATTCGAGCACATGAACAGCCCGGAAAGTGTGGTTGTCGAGCCTGATCAGAAAACAGGTCATCGCATCCAGGAAGAGTTGTTCTACCCATCCAATCAGGACAAAATGCGTCTGTTACAGACCCTGATTGAAGAAGAATGGCCCGATCGCGCGATTATCTTTGCCAATACCAAGCACCGCTGTGAAGATATCTGGGCACACCTTGCCGCAGATCAACACCGTGTTGGCTTGCTAACCGGTGATGTACCGCAGAAAAAACGTATCAATATTCTGGAACAATTCACTCAGGGTGAACTCGATATTCTGGTCGCGACTGATGTGGCGGCACGGGGCCTGCATATTCCCCAGGTGACACACGTCTTTAATTATGATCTGCCAGATGATGCTGAAGACTATGTACACCGTATCGGCCGTACCGGTCGTGCCGGTGAAAGCGGTCACTCGATCAGCTTTGCCTGTGAAGGGTATGCAATCAACCTGCCTGCCATTGAAACCTATATCGGACACGCTATTCCGCAGTCGAAGTACGATGCCGAGGCATTGCTAGATGACCTGCCTGCCGCTGTTCGCGTCCATCGTGCGCCGCGCCAGGGTGGTAACCGTCGCAATAGTTCACAACGTCAAGGTCAGGGACAGGGCCAGTCGCGTCAACGTAATAACCGCCGACGCACACAACCACAGAAATCACAGTAAGAAATGCCGATGGAAAGAAGTTCAGTATCACCTCTGTACGCCGCAATTGACTTAGGCTCCAATAGCTTTCATATGTGGATTGTTCGCGAAGTTGCCGGCAGTGTGCAAACATTGGCTAAAATTAAGCGCAAAGTACGCCTGGCTGCAGGGCTGAATGCCCACAGCGAACTGAGTGAAGAGGCGATGCAACGTGGCTGGGAGTGCCTGAGCCTGTTCGCAGAACGGTTGCAGGATATTCCGGCCAAACGCATCCGGATTGTCGGAACGGCAGCGTTACGTACTGCGGTTAATGCTGAGACCTTTCTTTCCAAAGCAAAAGACATTCTTGGCTACGATATCGAGCTCATTCCCGGCGAAGAAGAAGCCCGAATTATCTATCAGGGCGTCGCCCATACCTCCGGGGGAAGCGACAAGCGTTTAGTGGTCGATATCGGCGGTGCCAGTACCGAGGTCATTATCGGTGAAGGCTTTGATGCCAGCGCATTAACCAGCCTGAAGATCGGCTGTGTGACCTGGTTAGAGCGCTATTTTAAAGATCGCTACTTAACGGCTGAAAATTTTGCGGCGGCCATCAATGCAGCTAAACATACCATTGAACCGATTGTCGAGCATTACACCCAGTTAGGCTGGGAAACCTGTGTCGGTGCCAGCGGTACCGTGCAAGCCCTGCAGGAGATTATGCTGGCGCAAGGGATGGATGAAATTATCACCCTGCAAAAGCTAAAGCGCATGCAACGTCAGGCAATGCAATATGAACGCCTGGAAGATCTTGATATTGAAGGGCTGACCCTGGAACGTGCACTGGTGTTTCCAAGCGGTTTATCCATTTTAATCGCCGTGTTTGAGTCACTGAATATTCAGTCTATGACTCTGGCCGGAGGCGCCTTACGTGAAGGTATGGTGTATGAAATGATGAGCCAGATGCGCCACCATGATGTACGCGAACGCACACTTATCAGTGTTCAGGAGCGGTTTCAGCTTGATACCCGGCATGCCAATGCGGTGACCCATTGTGCAATGGCGTTGCTGACAGCTTGTGAGCAAGAATGGCAACTGGAGCCTCAGGCTAAATCTCTGCTGCATGCCAGTGCCACCCTGCATGAAATTGGTACCAGCATTGAGTTCAAGAAAAGTAGTGAACATGCTGCGTACCTGATCAATCACATTGATTTACCAGGATTTACCCGGGCCCAGAAGCACCTGATCGCCGAGCTGTTACGTCGTTTCCGCGAACAGTTGACCAGCCTGCCGGAACAACACGCGCTGTCTGCCCATAGTGCGGCCCGTCTGTTACGTCTGTTACGGTTAGCGGTCATTCTCTGCCATCGCCGCGACGATACCCAGCAGCCGCCATTTAACTTATCGGTTGCTGATAACACCCTGATCCTTGCACTTCCTGCCGGCTGGCTTGCCGCCAACCCGCTAACCTGTGCTGAACTACAGCAAGAAGCCACCCGCCAAACCGACATGGGCTGGCCACTGGTGATTGAAGAAAGCAAATAAACGCTTAACTTCCATCCCCATCCGATCAAAAAAGGCTCCCTCGGGAGCCTTTTTTATTTATTAACCGGCGATGCCAGAGTGACGTAATAACGCGTCAATTTTGGGCTCGCGGCCACGAAAGCGCTTGAACAGCACCATCGGCTCTTCACTGCCCCCGCGCTCTAAGATGCAATCTAAGAAATCTGCGCCAGTCTCAGCATTGAAAATACCTTCCTCTTCAAAACGTGAGAACGCGTCTGATGACAGCACTTCCGCCCACAGATAGCTGTAGTATCCCGCACTGTAACCACCGGCAAAAATATGGCTGAAGCCGTGCGGAAAACGCCCCCACTCAGGGCTAGGTAACACGGACACGCGAGCTTTCACCTCAGACAGGGTTTCAAGCACCTGTGCGCCCACTTCCGGATCGTAGTGAGTGTAGAGGCTGAAATCAAACAAACCGAATTCCAGCTGACGCAAAATCCCCATCGCAGACTGGAAGTTCTTCGCAGCCAGCATCTTATCTAACATCTCTTTTGGCAACGGCTCACCGCTCTCGAAATGGCCCGAGATGAATGCCAGCGCCTCTTCCTCCCAGCACCAGTTTTCCAGGAACTGGCTTGGCAGCTCTACCGCATCCCAGGGCACACCATTGATCCCGGAGACAGCGGGCGTATCAACTTTCGTCAGCATATGATGAATACCATGGCCCGTTTCATGGAACAGGGTGACCACTTCATCATGGGTAAACAGCGCCGGCTTATCACCAAGCGGCTTATTGAAGTTGCAGGTCAGGTACGCTACCGGTTTTTGCAGGCTTCCGTCAATACGGGTACGGCGAACCATACACTCATCCATCCAGGCGCCGCCATTTTTGTGCTCGCGGGCATAAAGGTCGAGGTAGAAGCTGCCGCGCAGTTCGCCCGAGGCATCAAAAATATCGTAAAAGGTGACGCTATCGTCCCAGACATCAACCCCTTCACGCTGTTGTACATCCATTCCGAAAACACGTTTAAGGACTTCGAACAGACCTGCGACCACCTTATTTTCAGGGAAGTAAGGGCGCAGCAGCTCATCAGAAATACTGTAGCGATGCTGCTTCAGTTTTTCGGCATAAAAGCCAAAATCCCACGGTTCCAGCTCATCAGCCCCGCATTCACTCTTGGCGTAGTCACGCAACTCAGCCACTTCACGCTCACCCTGAGGTTTCACATGGATCGCGAGATCGTTTAAGAAACTCAGCACCTGCTCCGGGGTTTCGGCCATTTTGGTTGCCAGTGACTTTTCGCTGTAGCAATTAAAACCAAGCAGGCGGGCCAGTTCATGGCTCAGTTTCAGTTTCTCGGCAATGATGTCGCTGTTATCCCATTTACCGGCATTCGGACCGCGATCGGAGGCCCGGGTCACAAAGGCTTCATACATTTCCCGGCGTAACGCCCGGTTCTCACAGTATGTCATCACGGGTAAATAAGACGGAATATCGAGGGTAAACAGGTAGCCATCGAGCTCTTTTGCTTCAGCAGCGGCTTTGGCCGCTTGCAGCGCTGAGTCCGGTAAGCCGGATAACTGGGCCTGATCGGGGATCTGCTTGCTCCATCCCATGGTGGCATCCAGAACATTGTTGCTAAATGACGACGCCAGCTCTGACAGGCGCTTGCTGATCTCGCCATAGCGATGCTGCTCATTAGCGGGCAAACCAATACCTGATAGTTCAAATTCTTTCAGCGCATCGGTGACCGATTTTTGTTGCGCTTGGCTTAACTGTTCAAAGTCATCACTGGCTTTAATCGTTTTATAAGCGTCATACAGGCCTTTATGCTGGCCGACCCAGGTCCCGTAATCAGACAGCAGCGGCAGACAGCTCTCATAGGCTTCGCGCAGTTCCGGGCTGTTTTTCACCCCGTTCAGATGACCGATCGGCGACCAGATACGACTCAGACGATCATCGGTTTCAGCCAGTGGTGCACAAATCGTCTCCCAACTTGGTACTGCCTCGCCGGCCAGCACTTCGTCAACGTTGCGACGGCAGTCAGCAATGGCTTGTTCAACCGCGGGTTTTACGTGCTCTGGCTTAATTTGAGAAAACGGAGGCAGATCCGTCATGGTTAATAATGGGTTAGACATGTGCATATCCTTAATTCATTCTTCCTTCATTAAATGTGTCTTCGGGTACATCAATTCAATCCCTTGCCCCGAATTATGGGCGAATTTTCTCAGTCAGCTCTATTATTTTAATCTCAAATCCACATCTCGCTTTACTAAAGTTCCAGCCGCTGTCTGGCTATTCACGGACAATTCGCCATAATAGCCACCAACAGACATCACTTAATACTCATAGAGACCGATTCATGCTGAGTTACCGCCACAGCTTCCACGCCGGCAACCATGCCGATGTGGTTAAACACATCGTCCAAAGCCTGATCCTGGATGCACTCAAGCAAAAAGATAAGCCTTTCGTGTATCACGACACTCACTCCGGCGTTGGCCGCTACGATCTGCAAGATGAGCGCAGTGAAAAAACCGGTGAGTTCAAACAAGGCATTGCCCGTATCTGGTCTCGTGATGATATTCCCGCTGAAATCGCGTCATACATTAATGCGATCAAAGTGCTCAATGACAGTGATGAATTGCGTTATTACCCAGGTTCACCTCGCGTCGCCCGCGCCCAGCTTCGCGAACAAGACCGGATGGTGCTGACTGAACTGCACCCGTCAGACTTCCCGCTGCTGCTGCAGGAATTCCGGGGCGATCGCCAGGTGCGGATGTATAAAGAAGATGCTTTCCTGCGCTTAAAAGGCAGCTTGCCGCCGAAAGAGCGCCGGGGTGTGGTGCTAATCGACCCGCCTTATGAGCTCAAGCATGAGTACATGGATGTGGTCAACGCGATCGCTGATAGCTACAAGCGCTGGGCAACCGGTACCTATGCGATCTGGTACCCGGTGGTATATCGTGAGAACATCGATAAGATGCTTAAAGGGCTGGAAAAAAGCGGCATTCGTAAGGTTTTGCAGATTGAGCTAGGGGTTGAACCCGACACGACCGAACGCGGCATGACGGCATCGGGCATGATTGTGATCAATCCTCCGTGGAAATTAGAAAACCAGATGAAGGCGATTCTACCCTGGCTGCAACAAGCCATTGCCCCCGCTCACGGACACCACAAAGTAGAATGGATCGTACCGGAATAACCTCCCGACGACCCAATAACTTTGCAGGCGGGTGCATGCCCGCCTTATTATCACCTCTAATAAGTTATTCCCTTCCCGCCCGACTTTCTCGATCCCCGCCGCTCGTAACTCTCAACGTTCTTGATTACACTAGGTCAGCGAATAAATTCTACAATAAGCGGAGAAAGTCATGGCAAAGCATTTTGATTACATTTGTATCGGCGGTGGTAGTGGCGGGATTGCCTCGGCAAACCGGGCGGCCATGTATGGCGCTAAAGTCGCTCTGATTGAAGCCAAAGCGCTTGGCGGTACTTGTGTCAACGTGGGTTGTGTTCCGAAGAAAGTGATGTGGCACGGCGCGCAAATTGCGGAAGCTATGCACCTTTATGCCAAAGATTATGGCTTTGATGTAGACGTGAAAAGTTTTAACTGGAGCAAGCTGGTAGAAAACCGCGAAGCGTATATCAGCCGCATCCATAAAGCTTATGATAATGTTCTAGGCAACAACAAAATCGAAGTGATCAATGGTTTTGCTACCTTTGTTGAGACTAATGGCGGTGATGTTAAGACCATCGAAGTAAACGGCGAGCATTATACCGCCGATCATATCTTGATTGCCGTCGGTGGCGAACCAACTATCCCTGACATTCCTGGCGCAGAGCACGGTATCGATTCAAACGGTTTCTTCGATTTGAACGAGCAACCTAAACGTACAGCGGTTATTGGCGCCGGTTACATTGCGGTCGAAATCGCCGGTGTACTGAGTGCCCTGGGTACCGATACCCACCTGTTCGTCCGTAAAGAGTCACCGCTACGCAGTTTCGACCCGATGATCATCGAAACGTTGGTAGAAGTGATGGATGCAGAAGGCCCGACGCTTCATACCCATTCAATCCCGAAAGAAGTGGTTAAAGAGGCCGATGGCACAACCACCCTGCACTTTGAAAACGGCGAGTCGCACAATACCGACCTGCTGATCTGGGCCATCGGCCGAAACCCGACCACAGACAAAATCAATCTGGCGGCAACGGGCGTAGAGACTACCGAATATGGCTACATCAAGGTTGATGAATATCAGCAAACCAATGTTGAAGGCATCTACTGTGTGGGCGACATCATGGCAGGCGGTATCGAGCTGACTCCTGTGGCCGTAAAAGCCGGTCGTCAGCTCTCTGAACGCCTGTTCAACGGCAAAACAGATGCCAAAATGGACTACAAACTGGTTCCGACCGTGGTCTTCAGCCACCCCCCGATCGGCACCATCGGCCTGACCGAGCCTGAAGCGATTGCCGAATACGGCGCAGATAACGTCAAAGTGTACAAATCGGGCTTCACCGCGATGTATACGGCCGTAACCTCACACCGCCAGCCATGCAAGATGAAACTGGTTTGTGCCGGCCCGGAGGAGACAGTGGTCGGCCTGCACGGCATCGGCTTTACCGTTGATGAGATGATCCAGGGGTTTGGTGTTGCAATCAAAATGGGCGCAACCAAAGCAGACTTCGACAGCGTTGTCGCTATCCACCCGACCGGGTCTGAAGAGTTTGTTACCATGAGATAACCAATCGGTTATCAAGCTAAAATGCTGCCTGAGTGGCAGCATTTTTTACCGGCCAACATCATCAACGCTATCTTTCAGCCCGCTCTCACCTTTCAGCATAAGCAACCACAGACTATGCACTACACGTCATTACCTTATCACGCCTTCAAACAGTGACAACCACCACAAACAGAATAAAACGCAGGATAAATAGCATAGATATCCAAATAAAAGTGGGATACCATTCCAAACCCTGAATAAAAAAGGTAATCTTCACCGACTAGATTATGGATGATCAGTGAATAGTTATTATCGGCAAATACAATGCCGTTACTTACTCTTAATCAGAACAGCACGTTAAAAGGTCGACCATGCAGGATCAAGCCATTTCAGCCTCTCCGAACAGCAAAGCCAACTGGCTGATGTTCCTTCTTCCTTCTCTATTAGGTGTTTTCCTCTTTATGGCACCTATCGAGTACCAAGGCACAATCACCATTCCGATTGCTGTGCTGGCAAAATCCGTGCAGACCGTTTTTGATGGTATGTTAACGGCAATGGTAACCTTCATCATCAGCCTGACATCTGTGATGTCAGTATTCACTAAGCTGGCGAAGCCTGGTTTTATCACCAGCAACCGTTTCCTAAACGGCCTGCTCAACCCAACTCTGCCATGGTTTGTTGTCCAGCAGATGGGGGCGGTATTTGTGCTGATGACCTATTTCGAATTCGGTCCGGAAATGATCCATAATGGCGCAACCGGTGGCTTAGTACTAAACGATTTATTACCTGTTCTCTTCTCTGTTTTCATTTTTGCGGGTATGTTGCTACCACTACTGCTAAATTTTGGTCTGCTTGAGTTTTTCGGCACCCTCTTTACTAAAATAATGCGTCCGATATTTGGTCTGCCGGGACGCTCATCCGTTAACTGTATCGCTTCCTGGCTGGGTGATGGCAGTGTTGGGGTATTGCTGACCAGCAAACAGTACGAAACCGGTCTTTACACTCAGCGTGAAGCCGCGGTTATTGGCACAACGTTCTCTGCGGTCTCTATTACCTTCAGCCTGGTTGTGATTTCTCAGGTTAACCTTGAGCATATGTTTGCCCAGTTCTATCTGACCGTCTGCCTGGCCGGTCTGGTTGCCGCAATCATCGTGCCGCGTCTGCCACCACTGTCAAACAAGAAAAACGTTTACATTGATGGTTCTGAAATCTCTGCCGACAGCGAGGCCGTACCTGCTGGCCATAATGTTTTCTCTTATGGTTTAGAACAAGCGCTAAACAAGGCTAAAGAAGTTAAAAGCCTGCGTGCAATCGCTCTAGATGGCGTAAAAAATGCCGTCGACATGGTCTTTGGTGTATTGCCTGTCGTTATGGCTATCGGTACGGTGGCGCTGGTCATTGCCGAAAACACCCCCGTCTTTGATTACCTGGGCATGCCATTCATTCCGTTCCTGGAACTGCTCCAGATCCCGGAAGCAACAGCTGCTTCGAAAACCATTGTGGTGGGTTTTGCCGATATGTTCCTGCCATCAATTCTGGCATCAGGTATTGAAAGTGACCTGACCCGCTTTGTCATTGCGGCAATGTCGGTCACCCAGCTTATCTATATGTCTGAGATTGGTGCCCTGCTGATTGGCAGTAAAGTGCCGGTCAAAGCGTGGGAACTGTTCGTGATCTTTATTCTGCGTACCTTGGTGACACTGCCCGTCATCGCATTGATGGCACATATTTTTTTCTAGGTCACTGTTACTAAAATTTAAACTTAAAAAAGCCAGCTGTTATTTCAGCTGGCTTTTTTTGTACCCTGCATTGATTTAACCTCAACACCGCATATAAATTCACTTACTTTACCTATGGCCTTTCCCGTCAATAATTTATAAGCGACTAATAAATAAGCACAAATAATTTTAACCCACCTGATAATAAAGTATTTACTCAAAAAAACCGCCTAACATCACAGTTATCAATGTGTGATATTGCTCTCATAACACCGCCATTATATACGCACGATGGATAAAGTTTAACTTTATCAACAACAATAATACCAATCACAGTGCAGCTGCATTTGCATGCACTGAAAAGGATAGAAAATGCAATTCAAATATTCTGTTTTAACATTGTCGTTGGCGGCAGCTCTTACACTTTCAGGCTGTGGTAGCGACAGCAACTCTAATACCACCCCGGCAACACCAGATGCTGAAGCAACGTTAACCCAAGGGCAGTTTATTGATGCCCCTGTGCAAAACCTCTACTACGTAACATCTTCAGGCAAGTCAGGACAAACCAATGACAAAGGCGAGTTCAGCTATAACGAAGGCGATAGCGTCAGCTTTTATTTAGGTGAGCCTACATCGGATAATGCCATTCTGTTGGGTACAGTAAGTGCTGACAAGCATATTACCCCTTATCACTTAGCCTCAGGCTCTGACCGCACAATTGGCCTGACGCGCCTGCTGCTTTCAGAGTCTGGCGATAATACAGATTTGATCAATGCTTCAGCAATCGATCTTGCTAAAGCAAAAGGCATTATTGAGAGCGATTTTAAAGACAAATCATTAACTGTTTCTGATTATGCTGCGAAAGAGCACTTGGATCAGAGCCGACAAAAATACCTGAGTAACGACGAGATCGTCCTCAAAGGCGCTGACGTTAAAAAAGTCATTTACAGCAGCGTGTCACTGCGCTCCAATGTCGGCCCTAGCAATAACAAGCAAACCTGCTTAACCTTCGACAACACCTTAGATACGCTGAACCTTCCAGCTAAGTACGAAGAAACGCTAGATGATGGTAGTAAGGTATTGAAAAATGTCTTCCTGGCACAAGGCCTGTATCCGGCAACATTTGAATTCTTGACACAAAACGGCGAAAAGATGGTCAGAGAGACGATGACTGACAATGGTATTAGCGCCGTACCAAGCACTATGGGCTGGAACCAATCCGTAGAAGACAAATATGCTGATCAATATAAAAATGGTGACTTTGTTCTTTGCGGCACTAAGCTGAAAAATGAAAATGGTGCTCCCGTTTTTGATGAGCCAGAAATAATGACCCTCACAAAATGGCTTGAGGACGCACCAACAACAACCGGGCTGTTTTCATGCCTGACTACGCAATGTAGGGCTGACCAGCTTAACGGGTTTTACTTTAACAAAGCCCATGTGGATATTGAACAAGATGAATACTCAGAGACAGGTAATGCAACTCAAACTTTCTGGGATAAAGATGGCAATATACACAATCTGATCAAATTGCCTGATGATGCTAGCGTTCGCCAGGAAGCCAACCAGTATTCATTTATCAAGTCTGCCAACCTGGCAATTGAAGCGCGCAGTAAAAAGGCTGTTCTGTCTGAAGATGCTGTACTGCTGAAGGCAAACTCTGGTGACTCATACTATTCAAATGCACTGCATGAAGCAAATGGTAATGAGTATGCCGCCTCGTACTACAGTGCGGTCGACAGCACGCAAATTGACTTTACGGCCATCAATGCCATGCCTGTGGTTGATATGAACGGTGAATGGAAAGTGGTGAGCAGCAATAGCGCAGAGATTGAAAAAGGTGTGACTGTCACCTTCGACAGCAATACGCTGGCAGCGCAAGACTTCTGGTGGGCTAAAGCCGAGTTCAGCAAAGACAAGAAAACCAACGAAGCCACAGTGCCGCAACTTAACAGTACCGTTCGCTGGAAAGACAGCAACGACAGCTACTGGGTAACGCAGTGGGAATATGTGCCTGCAGGCAAAGCGCATGACCAGGGCACTCTGTTTAAAACTCAGTCTCCGCTTGCTGGTGCAGATACAACTAAAATTGACGACACCAAAACGACAATTCGTATTCAATACAAGAAACAAGGTTAAGTTGATTGTATAAACCCAAAGGCGGCCTCCCGGCCGCCTTTTCCAATCTCGCCTCTCTAACCTTGCTACTCGCCCCTAGCCCTTATAAATCTTCGGGTTAAACACATCACGCAGCCAGTCACCCAGCAGGTTAATCACCAGGACTAACGTAACCAGTACCAGACCCGGGAAGGCGGTGATCCACCACGAACCGGAGAAGATATAATTGAAGCCGATGCTGATCAGCGAGCCCAGCGAGGGCTGATCAACCGGCAGACCTAAGCCAAGGAATGACAGGGCCGCTTCCGACATAATGGCGTTCGCCACCTGTACCGTTGAGATCACCAAAATCGGCGACAAGCAGTTCGGTAAGATATGACGGAACATAATACGGAATGATTTAAAGCCCATCACCCGTGCCGCTTCCACATACTCTTTCTTCTTCTCGGCCAGTACCGAAGCACGCACCGTACGCGCATACTGCGGCCACTCGGCAATACCGATGATCACCACCAGCATGACCACCGCATACTGGGCAAACATCTCAGCGCCCAACGCGGTACGGAAGATAGCGGAGACAATAATCGCCACCATCATGGTTGAAAATGAGAGCTGTACATCGGCAAAGCGCATTAGAAAGCTGTCGATACGCCCGCCAAAGTAACCGGCACTCAAACCAATAGAAACCCCGAGGAGCAGCTGCAGGCCCACGGCTAACAAGCCGATTGTCAGGGATAAACGCGAGCCGTATAAAATGGTCGAAAAGATATCTCGACCCTGGTCATCGGTACCCAAGACGAAACGGCTATCCCCGTCTTCCATCCATGCAGGCGGCAGCTCTGAATCCATAATGTCGATCAAAGACAGATCATAGGGGTCAGTAGGTGCAATAAACGGCGCCAGCACCGAGGCGGTCACAAAGGTCAGGAAGAGGGCAAAACTGAACATCGCGACTTTATCTTTCAGGAAATAGTAGACGATGTCAGAGTTTTTAAAACGCTTCCAACGGCTTGGCATTGCTACTGTCGTTGTATTCATGACTTACTCTCCCTTGCCAGTCAGATTAACAGTCGGGTTGACCAGGCCATATAACAGATCAACGATTGTGTTGGTTACCACGAAGATTAGACCAACAAAAATAACATAAGCGGTGATCAACGGTGTATCAACACGGTTAATTGCATCAAGGAACAACAAGCCTGTACCCGGCCACTGGAAGACGGTTTCGGTTAAAATGGTGTAGGCAACCATGGTACCAATCTGCACCCCACCCACCGTCAGTACCGGTAACATGGTATTTTTCAGTGCATGCTGATAGTAAATTTTATTCATTGCCAAACCCTTGGCTCTGGCAAATTTAATGTACTCAGAGCTTAGCGCTTCAAGCATTTCGGAGCGTACCAGACGAATAAAAAGCGGCATCATAATAGAAGACAGTGCAATACAAGGCAAAACAAGGTGCTTAAGGCCGTCGAGTGTAAAGTAGCCAGACTTCCAGCCCAATAAGTTCATGGTTTCACCACGGCCATAGGAAGGCAGCCAGCCAAACTCAATGGAAAAGACATACATCAGCATGATGGCGGTCAGAAATACCGGAATGGAGATCCCGATGCTACTTAAGGCCATTACTGTTTTAGTAAATATACTATTGGGGTGAATAGCCGTGTAAACCCCCAGAGGAATTGCAACCACAATAATAATCAGCGTTGCCCCGAAAACAAGTTCAAGGGTCGCTGGCAGTTTATCCAGGATCACATCTGCAGCCGGCCGCTTAAATGAATACGACGTGCCTAGATCCCCTTGGACCGCATTGCCGAGAAAACGGCTATATTTAGTTATAAACGGGTCGTTAAGCCCTAAGTCATCGCGTAATTGTTGACGTTCAGCTTCTGATACAGACTGCCCCACCAGCTCGCGCAATGGGTCGCCAAGGTTATCCTGAATGGCAAAGGCCACCAGACTGATCACAAACATCACTATCAGTGCCTGAAACAGGCGCTTGACCAGAAACGTAAACATTCCTTGCCCCTTTTATCATCCTTAAATTATACCCATCTCAATCATTGCGATTAGCAAATGGCTAAGATGGGTATCAGTGCCGAAAAACGGTTTTCGGCACTGCGCTTACTTTCTACTGCTATTTTTCTTGGTGACTTAACGTCTGTCTCGATTATTCCTCGTCGACAACAAGATCACCGAAGTATGGCATTACCATTGGGTTAACAATGTCTGCGGCATGAACGGTTGATTTAGCACCCCATGCCTCACTCTGCCAGTGTAATGGCACAAACGCGGCCTCGTTGTATAGCGTCGCTTCTACTTTCTGCAACATCTTGGCACGTTTTACCGGATCGGTTTCAACGTTCGAATCCTCGACCAACTTGTCGACTTCTGGATTTGAGTAATAACCACAGTTGTACTGGCCTTTACCGGTCTCTTCGTTACGCGTCATGGTCAAAAATTCAGTGAAGTTCGCTGAATCTTCTGTATCGGAATGCCAGCCAATCATCATCATGTCAGCAGAACACAAATCAAACTCTGGCCAGTACTGTGCTTTTGGCAGGGTTTTCAGATCCACCTTGATGCCAATTTTTGACAACATTGCCGCCGCAGCCTGGGCCACCTTGGCATCATTCACATAACGGTTATTCGGCGCCATCATGGTTAACTTGAAGCCTTTCTCGTAACCTGCTTCTTTCATTAATGCTTTGGCTTTTTTCAAATCATACCGCGGCACCAATGCTTCATCATACCCGACATAACCTGATGGTCCCTGCTGACCCGCTGCGGTAGCAAAGCCCTTCATGATTTTCTTCACGATGCCTTCGTTGTTGATGGCATGAACAATCGCCTGACGGACACGGACGTCTTTCAGCGCTTCATTACTATTCTGGTTCATCTGGAAAGTAATAATACGCGTACCCGGCAGGGTCACCAAGTCGATACCTTCTGCGCTCTGAACACGCTGATGATCGTTCGGTGCTACAGGGTGGATCATATCAACACCGCCGGAAAGCAGTGCCGCTACCCGGGTGGCATCTTCTTTGATTGGTACCAGCGTTAACTTGTCGACGTTGCCTTTCGATGCCTTATCCCAGTAATCGTTGAAACGTTCAAATTCAACTTTTACGCCCTGTTCACGCTCAGTAACGATGAACGGGCCGGTACCGGAAAGATGAGTAGAGGCATAAGAGTTGCCGTGCTTAACCAGCTCAGCTTTATCTTTACCGTCGTCTGTTTTACCGCTATAGAACTTGCTATCCATTGGGAAGATATAAGTAGCCGTTTGCAGCACCAGCGGATAAGGACCGGCAGAGATCAGATCGACAGTGTAGTCATCCACCTTCTTCAGTTCGCTATACGGTTCAAAGATCGCTTTAAAGTCTGGCGAATTCTTCAGGCGATTGAACGTCCATACGACGTCATCCGCACTCATGGTGTTACCCGAGTGGAACTTCACGCCCTGGCGAAGTTTGAAGCGGAAAGTAGTGTCATCAATACGCTCCCAGCTTTGTGCCAGGCGTGGCTCGAAATCCATATCCTGGGTAAAGCGTACCAGTGGATCAAAGACCATGTGGGACAATTGCAGCGTACCACCGGAAAGTTGCTCATGTGGGTCCAGTGAAACAGGGTCAGCACTGTAGGCAACCTTGATGTCAGCTGCTGCTGCGCTAAAGCTCAGACCTGCGGCTATTAAAGCGACTGCCAGCTTGCTCTTAATGGTTTTCATTGCATAGCTCCTTTATGCGGGGGAGGAAACTCCCTTGCTGTTGTGTTTGCTTGTTATTAGTTTTGAATCCAACCAAGAAATCATCCTCAGTCAGAAACCAACGGTTAAGCTAACTTCAATCCTTCCTGACTCATGCCCTTAAATTCAGGCATTAGTGAAATCAGGTGCTTGCTGTATTCATGCTGAGGTGCCGTGAACAGTTGCTCGGTAGGCGAGACTTCCAGCAGGGTTCCCATTTGCATGACACCGATACGGTCACACATCTGGCGGATAACCGGCAGATCATGGCTGATAAACAGCATGGTTAGATTGAGTTCATCCTGCAGATCTTTTAGCAGATTAAGAATTTGTGCCTGGACCGATACATCCAGTGCCGATGTCGGTTCGTCACAAATCAGCAGGCGGGGACGGGTTGCCAGCGCACGGGCGATTGAAATACGCTGGCGCTGACCACCGGAGAATTCATGGGGATATTTCACACTGGCTGCATGGCCTAAGCCAACATGATCCAGCAAATCATGTACAATCTGACGGGTTTGTGTTTCATTTTCAGTTAATTGATGGAAACGAATAGGCTCGGCGATGATGTCAAATATCTTCATTCGCGGGTTCATTGAAGAATAAGGATTCTGAAACACCATCTGCATCTGACGACGCAAAGGACGGCGCTCTTTCTCGCTCTTCAATGCGGTCAGATCAATCCCTTCAAAAGTAACCTTACCTGAGTTTGGCGGATACAGGCCGGCAATTACCCGGGCAATCGTCGATTTACCCGAACCCGACTCACCAACCAAACCAAATGTTTCCCCTTCGAAGATTTCGAAGCTGACATTGTTAGAGGCTTGAACATACTCACGGCGGCTTTCAAAGAATGAATCTTTGGTCACAAAACGTAAATTGACGTTTTCCACTTGCAATAATGCCCCGGTGTAGCTGCGCTGATCTTGACTCTGTCCCAGCCAGTGATTTTTTACATCCAGCTTAGTCAGCTCTTTTGCTTCTTCGATATAGCTCACCAGTGGAAAACGTTTTAATTTCACATCAGAGCGTGGTACCGCTGAAATCAGGCTTTGGGTATAAGGGTGATTTGGACGACGGAGGACTTGCTCTGTGGTGCCGATTTCAACCAGATCGCCACGATACATCACCGCAACGCGATCGGTAACATTTGCAACCACGCCCATGTCGTGAGTTACCAGCATGCAGCCGACATTTTTCTTAATACAAAGGTCACGAATTAAGGTCAGGATCTGATCCTGAATCGAGACATCCAGTGCTGTCGTCGGCTCATCAGCAATGATCAGATCAGGCTCACCAGACAGTGCAATAGCAATAACCACACGCTGCCGCATACCACCGGAAAACTGATGCGGATATTGTTTTATACGCAGCTCTGGTTCAGGGATCCCCACCTGCTCCATCAGACCGATGGCACGAGAGTAGGCTTCTGCTTTACTCACCTTCAGATTCGTTAAGATGGTTTCTGTCAGCTGCTGCTCAACCGTAAACAGCGGATTAAGTGACGTCATCGGATCCTGGAAGATAAAACCGATTTTAGAGCCGCGAATTTTCCGCATCTTTTCAGGCGAGAGACCCGAAATCTTTTCACCATCCAGATACACTTCACCGGCGGGAATTTGTCCCGGCGGGCTCAGCAAATCAATTACCGCATTCCCCACGGTTGATTTTCCCGCTCCCGACTCACCAACCACGCCGACAATTTCACCGCGCTCAATCGAAAACGACAGCGATTTTACCGCCGCATGCGTACCGTGACGTGACGGATATTCTATACGGAGATTTTTTACTTCTAATAATGGCATTACCAGACCCCAACTGCTCGGCAGCGTTCTGCCCTGTCTGAAAAACTGAATCCTTTCGCTTCCAGCATAAATGGCTGGAACTTTGCTCATCCAACAATCTGTCAAAAATTTCACAGAAAATCAACAAAACAATGTGAAAAACTGAAAAATAGAGAATAAAACGAATAAATAGTCACTATATTTTTTAAGAGGAGCGAACATGCCAAGTATTAAAGCTGCTCTGACCTCACCTCAAACACGCCATAATAGCAGTGTTTCGCACTGATACCTGAGTTATAAGTGATTATTTAATATAAACAAAGAGTGCATAAAACAGCACAAGGAAAATTATCACAGATTAACAAACCATAAACAATCGGCCAAAAAACAGGCCGTTTATGGTGATTTCCATTAGGTATAAAGTACCGTGCAATATATACATCTGATTTCTAGTAGGGTGGTCAGTGAATACCACTACATAAATTGCGTGTTATTAATAGAGATCGAGGCCGTCGGCTAAAGGCTTAGCTAACACAAGTAAGGGAGGTGGGCTACAAAAGCAGATATCAAAAGCCGGAGATGCGCCACCAAGCGGTGCTATTCGCTGAATTTTGATCGAAAAAAAGCCCCGTCTTTCGACGGGGCTTTCTTAATGTGGTCGGTGAAGAGGGATTCGAACCCCCGACCCTCTGGTCCCAAACCAGATGCGCTACCAAACTGCGCTATTCACCGAACAGTTTTAGGCTTATAGCCAAGGAAATGCATGCATTACCTGAATATGGGGTGGCTAACGAGGCTTGAACTCGCGACAACCGGAATCACAATCCGGGACTCTACCAACTGAGCTATAGCCACCATTGTAAGTGGTCGGTGAAGAGGGATTCGAACCCCCGACCCTCTGGTCCCAAACCAGATGCGCTACCAAACTGCGCTATTCACCGAACTAATTTTTACTGTTGGTGCCCTTACCGAGGGTCGCCCTCTGGTCCGCTACTCCCAAAATCAGGATGCCCGACCAAACTGCGCTATTCACCGACATTAGTAGCGAGGTTCTAGGTTCTAGATACTCGACACTTTTTATATGTTTCAAATCTTACCAGATTATTCTGCCCGATTGTATCCAACAGAAGTAAAATGGTCGGTGAAGAGGGATTCGAACCCCCGACCCTCTGGTCCCAAACCAGATGCGCTACCAAACTGCGCTATTCACCGAACTTTTTTGGCTTTTGATGCCCTTGCCGAGGGTCGCCCTCTGGTCCGCTATTCCCAAAAATCAGGATGCCCGACCAAACTGCGCTATTCACCGACATTAGAAGCGAGGTACTAGGTACTCGACACTTCTTTGTATGTTTTAAATCTTACCAGATTGTTCTGCCCGATTGTATCCAACAGAAGTAAAGTGGTCGGTGAAGAGGGATTCGAACCCCCGACCCTCTGGTCCCAAACCAGATGCGCTACCAAACTGCGCTATTCACCGAACTTTTTGGCTTTTGGTGCCCTTGCCGAGGGTCGCCCTCTGGTCCGCTACTCCCAAAATCAGGATGCCCGACCAAACTGCGCTATTCACCGACATCATCAACAGTCTCGCCGTTGAGGCCGCCTATATTACTCAGCAATTTATTTTAAGCAAGTTTTACAATGCATTTTTTCCTATTCAGGAATCAGTTGCTCATCAAACAATCAAAGAAGAGAAAACACCGTAACTTAAGTGATCTCAAACGCATCATTTGGGACACTAATCAAACAATTATCGAACCATTGATCCAGATCATCATAACAATTTCATTCCATTGGTTATCTTGTGACCACTATTCCACGACTTAAGGACAGAGCATGGATTTTTGGCTAGATCTTCTATTTGGTAATGCCATAGGACTCTCTTCAATGATCGTCATCTTTGGGGCGTTGGGATTAATGATATTTTTCGGTGGTTACTTTGTCTACAAAGTACTATCAGCACCCTCTCCTCACTAGAGCCATTTAGCAAAGTCATTTGCTTACCAGGGTCAAACTGTCGGTCTTGACCCTGGATTTCTTTTTCTTTATGCCTGAGTACATGACTCGTATAATAACAATATCGTCCCCTAACTCCGAGCTATCATGTCAGATAACGATGAATCAGATCTCTTCCGAGAGATGATGGCCGATGTATCGCCGCTCAAACAAGACCAAGTCGAAACGCAACATAAATACCAGGTTACCGAAGCACACATCGCCAGACAAATTGCAGCACAATCACTTACCGATAGCGATCCAGAATACCTGTCACTTGATTACGCTAATATGCTAAAACCTGAAGACATGGTCGAATTTAAACGCGACGGTGTACAGGAAGGTGTTTTCAGAAAGCTGCGTCTTGGTAAATACGAGATCCAGGCTCGTTTAGATCTGCATCGTAAAACCTTACAGCAAGCCCGTGATGAAATACTGCAATTTTTAAAGCAATGCCAGCGTATGGATGTACGTACAGTAATGATTGTGCATGGCAAGGGTGAACGTTCTAATCCACCCGCGATGATGAAAAGCTATGTCACCACCTGGCTAGAACAAATTTCAGATATCATGTGCTTCCATTCTGCCCAGCGACAACACGGTGGGACTGGAGCCACTTACGTCATGCTCAAAAAAAGTGCAGAACGAAAAATGGAAAATCGCGAACGTCATCAAAAACGCCAACGATAGCCTCTAGCCTAAGCTTGCCATACCACTCTAAAAGCCAATAATATCAACACAATGCCAGACAATCGATCAATCATTTGTGCTTTGGTTCGTAACTTATCCAGCACGTTGGGATTGGAGAGGACAATTGCAATAAAGGTGTACCATAAGCCGTCCACCAACAAAGGGGTCGCGACAATGATCGCACGGCTCGAGACTTCTGTTCCCACGGCAACAAACTGACTGAAAAGAGCTAAAAAGAACAGAGCCAGTTTCGGGTTCAATAACGAAATCATTAAGCCATCACGCGCCGCCTCACTGAAGCTCGCTTGTTCCCCGGCCGCCAATTTGGCCGCAACTCCCCCTTTGGAGCGTAATGCATTTACCCCCAGATAGGCTAGGTAGGCCGCCCCCGCGTAAGAGATAAACATAAATAGCGTCGGTGACTGCTTTAATACCACCGCAAGCCCCAACAAGGTCAGCAAAGCATAGCCTCCCACACCTAAGGCATGCGCCCACGATGTGGCAATACCGTGACGTCTCCCACCGGCCAGACTGTGTTTGGCAACAACCGCTAAACTGGGTCCCGGAGACATCGCTCCTAATAAACAAATCATCAATAATGAAAGCCAAATACTCAGTGTCATGCCTTACTCCGTGTCTCGGGGATACGTTCATATACTGACATCCAGCAGCACATCTGTATAGTTATCAGTACAAACGGATATCGCTAATTTACTTCTAGCTCTTAGGTTTTGAAAGCGGTGCAATCCGCCCTTGGGTTAGCGACAGCAAATCTTTCGGTGCTAACTCAATTTCCAAGCCCCGGCGTCCGGCACTGACACAAATTGTCTCAAATTGTTGTGCTGAAGCATCAAGGAAAGTCGGCAAACGCTTCTTCTGCCCCAGAGGGCTGATCCCGCCCACAATATAACCTGTCGTTTTTTCAGCTATTTGAGGGTCAGCCATATCCGCTTTCTTTCCTCCCGCCGCCTTTGCGGCAGCTTTGAGATCAAGCATGCCAGATACCGGCACTATTGCCACGGCCAGTTTTTTGGCATCGCCATTGAGGGAAAACAATAATGTTTTAAACACAAGGTTGGGGTTGTGGCCCAGAACTTCTGCGGCCTCTAAGCCGAAGTTAGTATTTGCCGGATCATGCTCATATTGATGAACGGTAAAAGTGATCCCCTGTTTTTTAGCAAGCTTAATCGCTGGAGTCATTGTTATTTTACGCCTTAGATCGAGTGGTAATGAATGGTTCATTTAAGGACATTGTTTAAGCACTATACCAACTCTGATAAATACCGGCGAAAAAAAACGGCACCCAGAACGCTGGATGCCGCTTCTAAATTAACGCATAAGCCGATTATTTGTAAGCAATCTCGCCTTTGGGAGCGTAGGCATTTACATCAATTGGGCTGTTTGCCTGAAGGAACTCTTTCAGCACTTCTGCATCAACAAAACCCGTGTTTACGTGGCCAGGATGACCAGCAACCTTCGGATAGCCATCACCACCAGCAGCGTTGAAGCTTGGAATTGTAAAACGGTATGTCGCTTTTGGATCCAGCACTTTACCGCCAATTTTCACATCACGAACAGCACCATTTTCAATAACCATTGAAATGCCGTAGAACTGAGCGTAAGCACCAGAATCTACTGGTTTAGTTGCTACTACATTTAGATAATCGGTGACTTCAGCACCCGTCATATCAGTGTAAGTCACGATGTTTGCGAACGGCTGTACCGTCAGTACGTCTTTATAGGTGATATCACCACCGGCGATAGAATCACGCACACCGCCAGAATTCATTACCGCAAAGTCAGCTTTAGCGCGTTGCATGTGTGAGGCTGCAATCAGGCGGCCCAGGTTAGTCTGCTGGAAACGAACGACATTACGATCACCTTCCAGCTTACCATTGGATTGGGCAACTTTAATATTCAGTTGCTCCTGCCCTTTCTCCTGATAAGGCGTCAGGAAGGACAATACTTCCTCATCCTGAGTAATTTCATCCTCAATAAAGACGCGCTTCTTGGAGCCGTCAGCCATCTTGACTTTTTTCTTCAGGTTAACCGGGATCAAATCATAGCTGACCATCTGCAGTTCGCCGTTCTGGAACTCAAAGTCAGCACGGCCGACATATTTGCCCCATTCGTGCGCCTGAACAATCCAGGTACCATTTTGCTGATCGGGCTGACAGGCTTCACCTGGATTAAAGTTCTTGTTGTACATGTTAGGACCTTCCATGCAGACCGGCTCTTGTGAGTGGCCGCCGACAATCATGTCCAAATCACCTTCAGTGACATAGCGCGCTAACGCTACATCACCCGGAGCATTAACACCGCGGTTGCCATTTTCGTAATGGCCCATGTGTGTTGCTGCAATGATAACATCCGGGTTTTCTGTCTCTTTCAGTTCAGCGATGATCTTTTTCGCTTCTT
Organism: Photobacterium sp.; assembly: GCF_057456235.1. Lineage (NCBI taxonomy): Bacteria > Pseudomonadati > Pseudomonadota > Gammaproteobacteria > Vibrionales > Vibrionaceae > Photobacterium > Photobacterium sp. The sequence goes on from NZ_JBVCPH010000007.1 coordinate 229,640, forward strand.
CTTTTGGATCACGGAAATCAATACCACCGATAAATTCCGGGTTACCGATTTTCGCTGTATCTTCCGTTGTTAAACCGATAACGGCGATTTTAATCCCTTGTTGCTCGAAGATCTGGTACGGCTGGAACAAGCGTTTACCGGTTGTCTTATCATAAATATTGGCCGACAGCATCGGAAACTCCGCCCACGCTTCCTGCTTACGCAGGACTTCCAGCGGGTTGTCAAATTCATGGTTACCTAATGCCATTGCATCATAACCCAGCATGTTCATACCTTTAAAGTCAGGTTCAGCATCTTGCAGATCTGATTCAGGAACGCCGGTATTAATATCACCACCAGAAAGAAGCAACGATGTGCCACCTTCGGCGGCGACCTCTGTACGAATTTGTTCTAACAGTGTTTTACGTGCTGCCATCCCATATTCACCATTCCTATTTTGCCAGAAACGGCCATGGTGATCGTTGGTATGAATAATCGTTATTTTATACGTCTTATCTGCATCCCATGCTGGAGAAACGTTTTCTGCTTGACTCGCACAACCAGAAAGGGCGGCAAGTAAAGCTGCGCTTAATGCTGCTTTAGTAAATAGGTGTTGCTTCATGTTTTTCACCTTAATCATATATTTTTTATTTATTTTTATACCCAAGGTATACACCACTGACTGCATTCCTTGCCGTTAAGTCTGACCTATGAAATGCAGATACAAACAGGCCTCAGTTTAAGTTAATTAAATACCAGTTGCGGGTTCATTTCATCAATCTGTTGACCAGATCACTTTACAGAAAATCCAATTACGCCAAACACCTATAACAAGCACAAAAAAGCCCCGTCAGTGCGGGGCTTTTGATAGCATTGTTAGTTATCTTGGATATCAATCAAGCAGTTATATTGGTATAGGCCAATATTAAGCGCAAACCAATTTACGGCTCGGATGCTTCAATAGCACAGCGACCACAGCCGCAACGGCCAGGAAGAAACAGTAATAAGAGTGGCTTACAACTTCCAGAGGCGATAAGCCAAAGACGGAGCCCAGCAGTAAGGCTTGTGCGCCATACGGCAATACGCCCTGAATGACACAAGAGAAGATATCCAGCAGACTGGCTGCACGGCGCGGGGTGACACCATTTTCTTCGGCTAATTCCCTTGCAACACCACCGGACACGATAATGGCCACCGTATTGTTCGCGGTACAACAATTCGTCAGGCCAACCAGACCGGCAATACCCAGTTCACTCGCGCGTAGATTCTGTTCTTTACTATGCGCTTTACTAAATAATCGGATTATGCGGCTGATCATCTGAGTCAGATAAGCTAAGCCCCCTTGCTGACGCATCAACTCGCTAATACCGCCAATCAGCATCGACAGCAGGAAAATTTCCTGCATATTGCCAAAACCGGCATAAATATCTTTTGCATATGTTGACAGGGTATAGTCATCGGCAGACAGCAGTCCGACACCTCCAGCCAGCAAAATACCCAGGCTTAGCACGACAAAAACATTCAGGCCGGAAACGGCCATTACCAGAATAGTGATATAAGGCAAAACTTTTAGCCATTCAACATCACCGGCAACTGGTACTTCTGTTGCCGCACTGCTAAAAGCAAAAACGGCAATCGCAATCAGTGCCGCTGGCAGAGCAATATGGATGTTCTCGCGAAACTTATCGCGCATCTGACAACCTTGCGATCGGGTCGAGGCTATCGTGGTATCAGAGATAATAGACAGATTGTCACCAAACATCGCACCACTGAGTACGACACCAGCAGTCAGCGCAACATCTATCCCTGCTGCCTGTGCAATTCCTACCGCGACAGGTGCAACAGCAGCAATGGTTCCCATTGATGTTCCCATCGCTGTCGCTATAAACGCCGAAATCACGAAGATACCCGGTAAGATCATGCTGGCGGGCAACATTGAAAGGCCAAGGTTCACGGTAGCATCAACACCGCCTGTCGCTTTGGCAACCGCTGAAAATGCCCCTGCAAGTAGATAAATCATACACATAGCTATTATATCGCTATGCCCGACCCCCTGCAAAAACTGCTCAATCGCCTTATTAAGCTTTTCTTTGCTTAATAACAGCGCGATGAGCACCGCAGGCAAAGCGGCAACAGGTGCCGGTAACTGGTAGAATGCGAAGTCTACCCCTTGCATAGTGAGGTAGCTCCCCACACCGATAAATAAGGCGAGAAAAATGCCTAAAGGCAGCAATGCAAGTGCTGAAGGCTTAATCGTTAATTGTTGTGTTGTGTTCGACATGATGACTACAGGACATCTATTTTAAAATTTGCCCTAGACTAAAACTTCCCTCTATACGTGTCAACATCTAGACGTCTAAACATCCATCGGTTTGTTCACTAAAGCAATGTACGGTCAGATTTCGATGAGGGCATTTTTTTGACACCATCTATTAGCTGCGCCAATAAAAAGTCTTTAATTTATATCAATTAAAAGGGGAGGAGCATGTGCTACTTTTGCGTGCAAATCGCTCAAAATCCCTATAGAATCGCCGACTTAAAAATGACTTATTCCATCCCGCCTTCTGAGATCACAAATGAAATTATCATTAAAGCACAAACTCATTGGTGCCAGCTTATCTGCGGTCGTCGTAATGGCCACAGCACTAACCTGGCTAGCCGCCGATCAACTTTTTGACCAAACCCGAAGCAGTATTTACTCGCGAGCTGACAGCCTGGCGTCTGCGGCAACTGACGGAATTTCAGACTGGATTTCTATCCGCAGCGATATTGCAAGTGCATTCAATGACTACAGCACTGAAGCGGATGTTGTACCGTTTTTACAACAGGCTCGTAAAGCCGGCGGCTTTGATGACATCTTCCTGGGCACACCCGCCGGAGCCATGTACCGATCGCACCCGGATAGAAACCGTGCCGATTATGATCCCCGTACCCGCCCTTGGTACCGCGACGCTCAAAATGCCGGAAAACAGATCATCACCACGGCATATCGCGATGCAATCACTAATGCACTGTTAGTCACCATTGCTGAGCCTGTGATGAAAAACGGCACTATGGTGGGTGTTGTAGGCGCCGACGTTCTGATCGATCAATTAATCAATGATGTGATCAACATGGATGCGGGTAAAAATGCTTATGCGATGCTGATCAATAAACAAGACGGTACTTTTCTTGCCCATCCGAATCAATCTCTGCTGCTGAAACCAATCAACAGTTATAGCAAAGAAATCAGCATGTCGAGTATCGAAGCCAGCCTGCACGGCAGCAAAGATCAGGGCAACCGTATTAATGAGATCACGACCAACGGACAAAAAAAGCTCATTTACTTTGCTAATGTTCCAGGCACCGATTGGCTGTTAGGGATAGAAATGGATCGCGTCACTGAAGAAGCCGGCCATACAAGCCTGCTTCGTCAGCTGATCATCACTGCAGCCTTGATTACCCTGATTGTAGTAAGTACCGTAGCCTGGTTAGTCGGTTTCTTATTCCGTGATTTAGGCCGGGTATCCCAGGCGCTGGCAGAAATTGCATCCGGTGAAGGCGATCTGACTCAGCGTCTGGAACCTCGTAATGATGATGAAGTTGGTCAGCTGGCCCACAATTTCAACCGTTTTGTCGGCAATATGCACGGTATGATCACGCGCCTGAGCGAAGTTTCCGCCTCACTGAACCAGCAGTCACATCTTACTGCTTCACAGGCAGAAGAGCGCAGCACCCGTATCCAGCACCAGCAAGATGAAATCAATATGGTGGCAACAGCGATAAATGAAATGGCGGCCGCTACTCAGGAAATAGCCAATAATGCCGATAACACGGCAAGCACATCGGCCGAAACGGTTACCGCTTCTGAACATGGCGCCACTCAGGTCAGCCAGAGCCAGCAATCTATCTCCAGTCTGGCACGTGAAGTTGAAACGGCAACGGAGGTGATCGGAGAGCTGAACACTCACGCCCAGAGCATTAATACCATCCTGTCGACGATTCAGGGGATTGCCGAGCAGACCAACTTGCTGGCACTGAATGCGGCAATCGAAGCCGCTCGCGCCGGCGAACAGGGCCGTGGTTTCGCCGTGGTCGCTGATGAAGTACGTGTACTGAGCCAGCGTACTCATGCATCGACCCAGGAAATTCAGCAGATGATTGAAACTCTGCAGCAGACCACCGGCCGTGCAGTTGGGATCATGGAAGATAGCCGTCACCTGGCTGAAACCAGCGTTGACGATGCAAATGCCGCCTCTGCCAGCTTGTCACAAATCAACAGCGCTGTGACCAATATCAGTGATATGGCAACCCAGATCGCTTCTGCTGCTGAAGAACAATCATCAGTAACCGCAGAGATCACCCGCAATACCGAAGGGGTACGTGACGTCTCAAACGAATTAGCAATTGAAGCTGATGAAGCCGCTCAGCAAGCTGCTGAGTTATCTAACCTGTCGCACGAACTGCAGCAAGAAATTAGCCGCTTTAAGCTTTAGAAACTAGAAACTAGAAACTAGAAACTAAATTAAAAAAGGCTTGCCACCCGGCAAGCCTTTTTGATCTCATCAATACACCTAGGCTAAGCCTCAGACAAGATTAAACACAATCGCAGATACAGCCAACAACCCCATCACCAGAATAAAATAAGTGCTGATCTTGCCACGATAGCGCTGCAACGCTTTCACTTTATATACTGCAATCATTGGCATGATAAACAAAATCATCGCAATGACAGGGCCAGAGAAAGCTTCCATCATGCCTAGAATACTCGGGTTCAACACTGCGGCTCCCCAAATACTGAAGAACATAAATGCAATACCTAACCAGTCCGCTTGCTTAGCACTTAACAGAGATTGCTTTTTCAGCATGCCGTTTAAACTTTCCCGGGCGCCTAAAAAATGCCCCAAAAAAGAGGATGAAATCGCAATAAAGGCAATCAATGGCCCGAATGCCACAATAACCTGGCTGTCATGGACATTCGCCAGATACGACAGTACTGATACGTTTTGCGCTTTCGCTTCCAGCAGCTGCTCGGGGCTTAAACTCAGTACACACGAGAAAACAAAGAACAGGACAAATGAAATCAGCATTACCGAGGTACGCTTTAAGATCTGCTCTGCTTTAACCGTGGCTTGTGAACCATAATGACGACGCTGTGCCCCCGAAAAACTAGAAATAGCCGCAGCATGACTGAACGCAAAAACCGTCACAGGAACAGCTAACCACAATGTTGTCGATAACTGGCCAAAATCCAATGGGCTCGATATTTCAGGTAAGTGCCAGTTAGGTATTAAGTAAATCGATAGCCCGGCCAGAATAAGAGCCAATGGATAAACGATAACCTCAAAGGCTCTCAGCATCACTTTTTCACCTGCCATCATGATCGCGATCATGCTGAAAACCAATCCGCCAGATAGCAGTACTCGTGGGGGTGACACCATTTCTAATTGATTGACCATAAAACTGTCAACGGTATTGGTAAGGCCAACGCCATAGATCAACAAAATGGGAAAGATAGAGAGAAAATACAGGATTGAAATAATACGCCCTGTTGATGTACCAAAATGCTCTTCAACCACTTCGGTAAAATCCGCTTCAGGGCGAGACGAGGAAAGAACAAACCGTGCCAATCCGCGATGAGAAAAATAGGTCATCGGGCCTGCAAGTAGCGCCATTACCACTAATGGCCAAAAGCCGCCGGCACCAATATTAATCGGTAAGAATAAAATCCCGGCTCCAACTGCGGTACCAAATAAGCTCAGCATCCAGCTGGTATCATGGCTATTCCAACGAGATCGCGATACTGACTCATTGCCTAAGGGTATATCTTGATATAATGACACGTAACATCCAACTTCTACGAAATTTATTCAGGGCGAAGTATACAGTTACAGAATTTAATTCTCACAGAGCGGGCGTGACAGATATCACTCCCTCAATAGCCTATATATAGGTGCATCATCCAATATCTTCCTGATGAATAATTAATATCACCATTAACAGAGCGGCAACTAGTGAGATCATCCGAATTTTACTAATTGATAATATTTTATATAAGCAACCAAGATCGTTTGAAATAGAATCAACTCAAAAAAAACGGCTAAGCAGAATTCTCTACTTAACCGTCTAGTTTTTAAGCTGTTATCAACTTATTGAATATCAATGTGCTCAAAGCTTTTAATCAGATCATCGAGTTGTTTGATCTGCGCCAGGAACGGCTCTAGCTTGTCTAATGGGAAAGCCGACGGGCCATCACAACGTGCTTGATCCGGTGTCGGGTGCGCTTCCATAAACAGACCTGCAATACCTGCGGCAATACCCGAGCGTGCCAGATCAATCGTTTGTTCACGACGGCCACCCGATGCCGCACCCAGTGGATCACGGCATTGCAGTGCATGGGTTACGTCAAAGATGATCGGGCTGCCTTTCGAGGCTTTCTTCATCACATCAAAGCCAAGCATATCGACAACCAGGTTATCGTAGCCATGCAGGACGCCGCGCTCACATAAGATCACATTGTCGTTGCCACACTCAGCAAACTTCTCAACAATATTACCAACCTGACCGGGACTCATAAACTGAGGTTTTTTGGCATTGATCACCGCACCGGTTTTCGCCATCGCTTCAACCAGATCAGTCTGGCGCGCCAGGAAAGCGGGCAGCTGAATAACATCCACCACATCTGCGACAGGTTGCGCCTGATGAATTTCGTGGATGTCAGTGATGATCTTCACGCCAAAGGTATCTTTCAGTTCCTGAAAAATTTTCAGCCCTTCATCCATACCCGGACCGCGGTATGAATGCACCGATGAGCGGTTTGCTTTATCGAAAGAAGCCTTGAAAACGTAAGGAATACCTAATTTATTGGTTACTTCAACGTAATGCTCACAGATCTGCATAGCCAGATCACGAGACTCAAGCACGTTCATACCACCGAACAAGACAAAGGGCTTGTCGTTAGCTACGTCAATGTCACCAATACGAACAACTTTTTGTTCCATCATGTTTATCTTCTCGTGTTAATTAATGCAGGGTAAGGGGCTCTTCATTTAACGCCAGAACCTGCAACTTAAGCAATTCTGCCGCCGGATCTTCCGGGCATTGCTCGATGAAATAAGCATAATCCGTCGCTGCGGCATGGCTGCAATCTAACTGCTGGTAGATATAGCCACGATCGCGGATTTCATGCGGATCGTCCGGACGGATAGATAAGGCTAAGTCACTGCAACGCAAAGCATCGGTATAATGCTCTTCGCGTAATAGTGCGCTTTTCAGCACCGTTAGCCAGCGAGCCAGAATATCTTTGTTATCTGCCGTGGCGAAATGCTCATCTTTGAGTTCCGAAAACGGTCCCCTATAACCGATGAGCCAACCTCGCAAGGTACGTAAGCTGATATATTCGCCATCAAAGGGGTTGATGAACTGCTGTTCACCATCGAACCAATTAACTTTCAGAATGTACTGAGTCGGAAAGCCAACGCTGGTTACCGGTAACTCCAGATGACGGGCTAAGTATAGAAAAATCGCACCAAGGCTGACCGGGATCCCTTTTTTGCGCTGCAGTACTTTATCCAGCAATGCATTTTCAGAAGAGAAATATTGCTGATTATCGCCATGAAATCCCCATTCACGATAAAATAGTCGCAACAGGCCTTCAAGCCGCAGTCTTGGGTTTGGCTCATCCATCAACGCCTGTTCAGCTTCCTGGGCAAGCCTCTTCAGCTGCATACGAACCCAACCGATAGGAAAAGCCGGTTCGACAGCGGCTGTAATTTCCATCGCCCCTTCCACCAGTTCCATCTGATCCAACTCGTCATCATTAAACGGCAACATGCATTACCCCAGAAATGACGTTTTTGTTACTGCTATATTTGCGGCCGCCATCACCCAACCTAATGCCCCGAAGAAAGCAAAGGTCTTAAATACCTTGTTCTTGCCGTATCTCAGGGTAAAGAAGCCTAGTGCAATATAAGCTAATACGCAGCTCAGTTTCTGGGTAAGCCAGCTACCGGTTTCGGTGAAAGGCATGATCCCCGTGATCATAATAAGTCCGATGCCGGACAATAGCAGTACGGTATCAACCACATGTGGTGTGACTTTGAGGAATTTTTTCTCCGTCAGCTGAGAATTCGCCATCATCAGGCAATAACGGGTAACAAACAGTAATACACTTAATGCAATTGCTGCCATGTGAAGATCTATCATTACATTGTACATTTTTTTCTCTCTCTATCCTTGCCAGCAGCCCATGGTGACTCGATCGAGCCCTGCATAGTCTTGTGCTGTTGATACCAGGTTATAACCCAGTTCCTGTAGAATGGTGCGTACCGCTTTTCCTTGCTCAAAGCCGTGTTCCATCAGCAACCAACCTCCGGGCTGCAGGTATTGACGTCCTTGCTCGCTGATAATCTGAATATCAGCCAGGCCATTATCGTCAGCAACCAAGGCACTTTTCGGCTCAAACCGCACATCGCCCTGAGATAAGTGGGGATCAGCTTCATCAATGTAGGGGGGATTACTGACAATAACCGCAAACTGTGCGGTTTCAGCCAACGGGGTATACCAGCTTCCGGCGAGAAAGCGGGCATTACGAATATCTAACCGTTCGCTATTTTCCGTCGCCAGTGCCGCCGTTTCAGGGCGAAGATCAATTCCCGTCACCTCAACATCAGCACGCTCTGAAGCTATCGCTAGCGCAATGGCACCGGTTCCCGTGCCTAAATCTAATACCGAACAGGGCTGGGCCGGAATTTTCTCCAAGGCCAGTTCAACCAGACGCTCGGTATCTGGCCGCGGGATCAGCGTCGACGGCGAGACTTTCAGCGGCAGTGACCAAAATTCACGTTCACCAAGAATGTAAGCCACCGGCTCACCCGCCAGGCGCCGCTTTACTAATGCATCAAATGCCGCGCATTGCTCTTGTTCCAGCCTTTTTTCAGGCCAGGTTAGCAAGTAGCTACGGGGCTTATCGAGTACATGGCACAGCAATACCGCCGCATCTAACTGCGGGCTGTCAGAGCCCGCCTGCGTTAATTGTAAAACGGTCTGCTTTATCAGCGCTTCGATGCTGAGTGACATTACTGTTGCTCAGCCATTGCCGCTAGCTGATCGGCCTGATATTCCTGTAATACCGGTTGGATCAGGCTATCGAGATCACCTTCCATCACTTCATTCAAACGGTAAAGGGTCAGGGTAATACGGTGATCCGAAACACGGCCTTGCGGGTAGTTGTAGGTGCGAATACGGTCAGAACGATCACCCGAACCTAACAGGTTGCGACGGGTACTGGCTTCTGCTGCATGACGTCTTTCTTCTTCCGCTTTGATGATACGTGCGGCCAGTACTGACATCGCTTTCGCTTTGTTCTTATGCTGTGAACGCTCATCCTGACACTCAACCACAATACCGGTTGGCAAGTGCGTAATACGAATCGCCGAATCGGTGGTGTTAACGTGCTGACCACCTGCGCCTGATGAACGGAACGTATCGATTTTCAGATCGCCCGAGTTAATTTCAGGAATTTCAGCTTCTGGTACTTCAGGCAAGACCGCAACCGTACAGGCAGAGGTATGCACACGGCCCTGAGATTCTGTCGCAGGTACACGCTGAACACGGTGGCCACCTGATTCAAATTTCAAAATACCGTATGCGCCATCGCCATTGACCTTGGCGATCATTTCTTTATAGCCGCCCTGCTCTGAGCTATTGGCATTCATAACTTCAATACGCCAGCCGCGGCTCTCTGCATACCGGCTGTACATGCGGAACAGATCACCGGCAAAGATGCCCGCTTCATCACCACCGGCACCGGCGCGTATTTCAATAAAGCAGTTACGCTCATCATTCGGGTCTTTGGGGATCAGCAATACCTGCAGTTCATCTTCTAACCGAAGAATGCTGGCTTTGGCTTCTTTGACTTCTTCCTGCGCCATTTCACGCATTTCAGGATCGTCTTCATTGGCCATTTCTTCCGCCTCAACAAGATCCTCTTGAGCTTGCTGATAAGCCTTGAAGCACACCGTGATCTCTTCTAGCTGAGAATACTCTTTAGACAGGGCACGGAACTTATTTTGATCGCCGATGATACCGGGATCACCAAGCAAATGCTGAACTTCTTCGTAACGCTCAACCAGGGTTTCTAATTTAACTAAAATTGATGAATTCATAGGATCTTTAAATTAACTTTTAATCGAGTCCAAGCCCAGACTTTCACGAATAACAGACAGTTTTTCCGGTTCACCATTGTGAGCCGCCTGCTGCATCGCACGGGTTGGCGCATGAATGAGTTTATTGGTCAGTTTGTTACTTAACTCGGCCAGTACTTTTTCTGGCGCAGCGCCATTGGCTATCGCCTGCAAACTACGGTTAAGCATGTCATTTTTAATTTCGTCGGCATAACATCGGTACTGACGAATACTGTCGACGGCTTCGAGTGAACGCAACCAACTCATAAAGGCGGCGCTTTCCTCGCTCACAATGGCTTCAGCCTGAATCGCAGCGACTTTCCGTTGTTCCTGGTTCTTTTCAACAATACTGTGCAGATCATCGACGGAATACAGATAAGCATCGTTCAGATCACCGACCTCTGCTTCAATATCCCTCGGTACCGCAATATCAACCAACAGCATTGGCTGATGGCGGCGGAGCTTAATCGCATTTCCCACCATACCTTTACCGACAATCGGTAACGGGCTGGCCGTCGAGCTGATCACAATGTCAGCACGGTGCAAATGTTCTGGAATGTCGGGCAGACCAATCACTTCCGCGCCAAATTCATTGGCCAGACCTGCGGCCCGTTCTTTGCTACGGTTCGCTACAATTAACTGATTGCAACCCTGCTCAACTAAATGACGGGCAACCAGATCAATGGTTTCCCCCGCTCCAATCAACAGCACTGTCGCTTCAGACAACGATTCGAAAATTTGCTTCGCAAGTGTACAGGCCGCAAAAGCCACCGACACCGCATTACCGCCAATATCGGTTTCAGTACGGACACGTTTCGCAACCGTAAATGTTTTGTGGAACAGTTTTTCCAGCATGCCATGAACAGCTTCTTGCTCTCGTGAGTCAGAATAAGCCTGCTTTACCTGGCCTAGGATTTGTGGCTCGCCAAGTACTAAAGAGTCCAGTCCGCATGCCACACGCATCAGATGACGTGCCGCCGCCTGTTCTTCATGAAAATATAAACTGGGCATCAACTCCTCCGCGGAGAGCTGATGAAAATGAGTCAGCCAGTCAATCATGATACCCGGCCCTGGCTGTGTCACATCGCAGTACACTTCCGTACGATTACAAGTAGATAAAATGATGCCACTCGTCACTGCAGGGTGAGCTTCTAACTGCTGTAAGGCTTCAGTCAGTTTATCTGGTGAAAAAGCCACTTTTTCACGCAGATCGACAGAAGCCGTTTTATGGTTAATTCCTAATGCAAGCAGGGTCATGGAGACGGTGTACCAACTTCGCCGATGAAATGATCTAAGGCAGGATTTTACTTGATGCCCCACAGTAATAAAAGGAGCCATGTGTAATCAATACGGCATAGCCACACATTTGTAGGATTTTAAGGGCGATTATTTTATCCCAATCGTGATTATTTTTATGATATTACGCTTTTATTTGGCTTATTGGGCAATTAGGGATATTGTTGCGACAAACCAATCAGCGAATCGTTAGATATGCCCGCAACCTCCTCGTTTCGATTTTTTCAAGGTCGATCTGTTCTGGATCGAAGCCCTCATGTTCGTGCATGGCGTTTCATTGGTATTTCATTTATTCTTTCTCTCATCGTTGGCTGCGCCCAGCAACTGCCTCTCGTGACTCAGACAGACTGGCAAAGCCATGAACAGGCCCTTCAGTACCTGAACCACTATAAAGCAACAGGGAAACTTGGCTATAAAGGCCCGGAACAGCGCTTTGGTGCCAACCTCTTATGGCAAACAGCGCCTGAGGCTGATCGCCTGTTACTGACTAATTTTTTGGGTAAGACCTTACTCAAGCTCGATACGACACCGACCAGAGCAACGTTGATTTCCCATGAAGGCAAACGTTATGACGGTTCAAATGCCTCCGTACTGGTACGTGATCTAACCGGTATCAACCTCCCCATTGAACAAATGCGTGACTGGTTGATCGGACTGCCGACAGACGCTGATTCCTATCAGCTCAATGGTGATAATCGCCTCGCCTCTCTGGCCAAACAAATTGACCAACAATTATGGCTGGTGGATTATCAGGAATACAACTATTCCATAACGCCCTCGCTTCCCAAGCGCATCATTTTAAAACAAGACAAGCAACATATTACTCTCGTCATCAATAAGTGGGATTTAACACCGCAATGAGCCACACCATGCCCCCCCGCAACCCAATATTGAACCGTACAACAAGCTGGCCTGCACCGGCTAAGTTGAATTTGTTTCTTTACATCACCGGTCGTCGTCCGAACGGCTACCATGAGCTGCAAACGCTGTTTCAGTTTTTAGATCACGGCGATACGCTGACCATAACGGCTAACGATTCAGATGTTATAAATCTGACACCGCCCATTGATGGCGTCGCAACCGAAGAAAATTTGATTTATCGTGCTGCCGATGCCCTGCGCAAAGCGGCGAACCTTAAAGCAGGGGCCGATATTCATATCGATAAGATCCTGCCAATGGGGGGCGGCTTGGGTGGTGGCTCTTCGGATGCGGCAACCACGCTGGTTGCCCTTAATTATTTATGGCAAACCAAACTCAGTGTCGATCAATTGGCAGACATTGGAGTCACTCTAGGTGCTGATGTGCCGGTTTTTGTCCGTGGTTTTAGCGCATTCGCAGAAGGCATTGGTGAACAGTTACACCCTGCCGAGCCGGATGAAAAATGGTTCTTAATCGCAAAACCGGATGTCAGCATTGCCACTGGCGATATTTTCACCCACCCGGATTTGCCCCGAAATACACAAAAACGCAGCCTGAAGGCCCTTTTAGAGGGGGTTTACGAAAACGATTGCGAAAAAATCGTCAGAAGACTGCACCCCGAGGTTGATAAGGCGCTTTCGTGGCTGTTAGAATATGCGCCGTCGAGATTGACTGGCACTGGCGCTTGTGTGTTTGCTGAATTTAGCACTTATCAAGAAGCCGATGCAATACTGAAAAAATTACCTGACTGGCTCCAAGGATTTGTCGCAAAAGGTGTCAACACATCTCCCCTATTGACAACCTTGAACACACTTTCCACGGAATGTCAGTAACTACAACTTGGACGCAACCTGAGGTTTCCACCGTGCCTGATATGAAGCTGTTTGCTGGTAACGCAACACCAGAACTAGCCCAACGCATTGCTGACCGTCTATACATTTCACTAGGAGACGCGACAGTTAACCGTTTTTCCGATGGTGAAGTGTGTGTTCAGATTAATGAAAATGTTCGTGGTAGTGACGTATTCATTATTCAATCAACTTGTGCTCCAACCAATGACAATTTAATGGAATTGGTTGTGATGATCGATGCGCTACGCCGTGCTTCTGCAGGCCGTATTACCGCTGTTATTCCTTACTTCGGTTATGCTCGCCAAGACCGCCGTGTCCGTTCTGCTCGTGTGCCTATTACGGCTAAAGTTGTAGCAGATTTCCTTTCTAACGTCGGTGTTGACCGTGTTCTGACCGTTGACCTGCACGCAGAGCAAATCCAAGGCTTCTTCGATGTTCCTGTCGACAACGTCTTCGGCAGCCCTGTTCTTCTAGAAGACATCCTGGCGAAAAAACTGGAAGATCCAGTGGTTGTTTCTCCAGACATCGGCGGTGTTGTTCGTGCACGTGCTATTGCAAAGCTGCTTGATGACACAGATATCGCTATTATCGATAAACGCCGTCCACGCGCGAATGTTTCTCAGGTAATGCACCTGATCGGTGACGTTGAAGGCCGTGACTGTGTGATTGTTGATGACATGATCGATACTGGCGGTACACTGTGTAAAGCTGCTGAAGCGCTTAAAGAGCGTGGTGCTAAGCGTGTATTCGCTTACGCAACTCACCCTGTCTTCTCTGGTAACGCTGCTCAGAACATCAGAGAGTCAGTGATTGACGAAGTTATCGTAACCGATTCAATCCCTCTTTCTCAGGAATTGCTAGATACCGGCCGTGTTTCGGTACTCACTCTTTCAGGCATGCTGGCCGAAGCTATTCGCCGTATCAGCAACGAAGAGTCTATTTCTGCTATGTTCGAACATTAATCGCTGATCAACCAGTCGTTTCAGCTCTCAGCGGCTTCGCTCCAGAGTCATGAGATGAACGGTGATAAGCATTAAATCGAACAGGCGATGAACCGCAAACGCCTCGCACTATGCGAGGCGTTTTTTATTGGTTGCTTTAACAATTGCGCTGATCATACCAATCTGAGTCAGATTGGTATAACATATCGCGCGTTTTGAGCCCTGATACCAATCGCATTTAATGCCTGATAATTTCTTGGCTCTGCTTTAATATGATTGGTATATGACTAGAGAGACAAGCGTGAGTAACAATATTCGTCTATTGGTAGGTCTGGCCAACCCAGGTCCGGAGTATGCTAGAACCCGCCACAATGCGGGAGCGTGGGTGGTGGAAGAGCTTGCTCGTGTTCATAATATTAACCTGCGAGAAGACCCTAAATACTTTGGCCGAACCGGTCGGATCACCACTGACGGTCACGATCTTCGCTTGTTGATCCCTAGCACTTTTATGAACCTGTCAGGGAAATCTGTGGCAGCGCTGGCTAAATTTTTTCAAATTCAGCCCGAAGAGATCTTAGTGGCACATGATGAACTGGACTTGCCTCCGGGTGTCGCTAAATACAAAAAAGGCGGCGGTCACGGTGGTCACAATGGTCTGCGTGACATCATCAGCAAAATGGGTAATAACAAAGAATTCTATCGTCTGCGTGTCGGTATCGGACACCCCGGCGACAAAAGCAAAGTCACAGGCTTTGTGTTGGGTAAAGCGCCAGCCAAAGAGCAGGAAAATATCGATGCCGCTGTTGATGAAGCAGTACGTTGTATGGATATACTGTTAAAAGATGGGCTGAACAAAGCGCAAAATCGACTACATTCATTCAAAGCAGAATAATCACCAAAAGGGTTTCCAACCATGGGTTTTAAATGCGGTATCGTGGGTCTGCCAAACGTTGGTAAGTCCACACTATTCAACGCCTTAACCAAAGCGGGTATCGAAGCAGCAAACTTCCCGTTCTGTACTATCGAACCGAACACCGGCGTTGTACCTGTGCCAGATCTTCGTTTGGATGCACTGGCGGAGATTGTTAAACCACAACGAATTCTGCCAACAACAATGGAATTCGTAGACATCGCAGGTCTGGTTGCCGGCGCATCAAAAGGGGAAGGTCTAGGTAACAAATTCCTGGCTAACATCCGTGAAACTGACGCAATTGGTCACGTTGTGCGCTGTTTTGAAGATGACAACATTGTTCACGTTGCAGGCAGAATAAACCCGCTCGATGATATTGAAGTTATCAATCTTGAGCTGGCACTGGCTGATCTAGATACCTGTGAACGTGCTATCTTCCGTCAGGCGAAAAAAGCAAAAGGCGGCGATAGCGATGCTAAATTCGAAACCGCTGTACTTGAAAAGCTACTGCCTACTTTAACTGAAGGCGGCATGGTTCGTTCGGTCGAGCTGAGTAAAGAAGAGCTGGCGGCGGTTGATTACCTCCACTTCCTAACAGCTAAGCCAACTATGTATATCGCAAACGTCAGCGAAGATGGTTTCGAAGATAACGAATACCTCGAGATGGTTCGTGAATATGCCGCCAAAGAAAATGCGGTTGTCGTGCCAGTTTGTGCTGCTATCGAGTCTGAAATTGCCGAACTTGATGATGCCGATCGCGAAGAGTTCCTTGCCGATATGGGTATTGAAGAACCTGGCCTGAACCGTGTGATCCGTTCTGGTTACGAACTGCTGACGCTGCAAACCTACTTTACGGCAGGTGTGAAAGAAGTACGAGCATGGACGATTCCTGTCGGTGCGACAGCACCGCAAGCTGCAGGTAAGATCCACACCGATTTCGAAAAAGGCTTCATCCGTGCAGAAGTGGTCGGTTACGATGCTTTTATCGAGTTCAAAGGTGAAAACGGTGCTAAAGATGCCGGTAAATGGCGCCTTGAAGGCAAAGATTACATCGTTAAAGATGGCGATGTTGTCCACTTCCGCTTTAACGTATAAAGCAAAAGCGTATAAATATCGGCAATTCAGTGTCTGATTATGATAAGCCAGTAGAAATACTGGCTTATTTTATATGGTTCCGACAGCGAGCAGTGCAATGGCCCCCTCTCAATTTTGTCAATTTTATGTTGAAAAAGTGGTTTTGAGTTTGCCATTTACACATTTCGTCCAAATAACAATCGAACAAACAAATTTTCGATAGATATCGAAAAAAACTGTTGACGGTTTTTGCTGGTATGAGCATAATGCGCCCCGTTCCCAAGACAGTGGACAGCTAAAAACACCGTCGTTAGGAACAAAAAAAAGATGGCTACGTAGCTCAGTTGGTTAGAGCACATCACTCATAATGATGGGGTCACAGGTTCGAATCCCGTCGTAGCCACCATCTTCACTCTCTGAAGTGAAGCATCGCAAGATGTAAAAATACCAGATGCGGAAGTGGCGGAA